>CAMFKC010000166.1 GCA_945956975.1 uncultured Methylocystaceae bacterium
TTTCCGAACTGGGCCAGATCCGGCGGATGAAAGCGGAGCGCGCCGAGGATGGACGCCCGCTGCTGGTCGGCGTCGCCGGCTGTGTTGCGCAGGCGGAGGGCGCCGAAATCCTGCGACGCGAAGGCGCGGTCGATTTCGTCCTCGGACCACAGGCATACCACCGGCTGCCGGAAGCGCTGGAAAAGGCGCGCCGGGGCGAACGCGCGCTCTTCATCGACTTTGAGACGGACGAGAAATTCCGTGATCTCCGCCGGCCTGCCGGGCATCGGGAGAGCAGCAGACTTTCCGCATTCGTCACGATCCAGGAAGGGTGCGACAAGTTCTGCAGCTTCTGTGTGGTTCCCTATACGCGCGGGGCCGAAGTCTCGCGTTCCGCGCTGGATATCGTGGCGGAAGTCGAGCGTCTCGCGGACGCCGGTGTGATGGACATCACGCTGCTCGGCCAGAACGTCAACGGCTATCGATGGGAAGGCGCCGGCGGCGCGTGGACGCTGGCGCGGCTGTTCGAACGGCTGTCCGATACGTCCGGCCTGGCGCGCCTGCGCTATACCACGAGCCATCCGCTCGATATGGGCGATGACCTGATCGCTGCGCATCGCGACCTGCCCAAGGTCATGCCTTACCTGCATCTGCCGGTGCAGAGCGGGTCCGACCGCATCCTGAAGGCCATGAACCGCCGGCACACGGCGCGCGACTACTTGAAGCTCATCGAAAAGATCCGCAACGCGCGGCCCGACATCGCGCTTTCATCAGATTTCATCGTCGGCTTTCCCGGCGAAACGGACGCTGATTTCCGCGACACGATGCGCCTGGTCGAAAACGTCGGTTTCTCGAGCGCCTTTTCGTTCAAATATTCGATACGCGCAGGCACGCCCGGCGCCGAACTCGGCGATCAGGTTTCGGAGGAGGCAAAGAGGGCGCGGCTCGCGGAACTCCAGCGCCTGCTGGACGCACAAGCCATCGCGTTCAACGCGTCATGGGTCGGGCAAACCACCGACGTTTTGTTCGAAAAGGCCGGACGCCACCAGGGTCAGATCGCCGGGCGCACGCCTCATCTGCAAAGCGTTCAGGTGGACGGACCCATGGAGTTGATCGGAACCATCGCGCCGGTGAAGATCATCCGGCGGGGACCTCATTCGCTGTTTGGCGCGCTCGCATCGAGCCATCGCAAGGAGATGCCGGTTTGAACGGAAGAAGCGGCGCGGGACAGCGCGGGGAATTCGAGCCGTTGAAAGCCGCTTCTGCAGAGAGCGACACGGAAATCACGCTGACGTTCGGCGACAATCGCGTCGCCTCGACCGTATTCGGTCAATACGACCACAATCTCGCGAAGATCGAGCGGCGGCTCGCCGTCGTTGCGGCCGCCAACGGCAACCATGTCACGCTGAAAGGCGCTGCGGTAGCTGTGGACCAGGCCCGTCGCGCGCTCGAAAGGCTCTATGCCCGCGCCGCCGCAGGGCATGTCATTTCCCTGGGCGAGGTCGACGGGGCGCTTGAGGAAACGCTGCTCCAGGGCTCGCTGTTTGCCGACGACGAGGCCGCCGAACCGCAGGGTTTCGAGGAAATCCGGACGCGCAAGCGGCCGAGCGTACGCGCCCGAACCAACGTGCAGAGCGGCTACCTGCGCGCACTCAAGAAATTCGAGCTCGTCTTCGCCGAGGGACCCGCCGGCACCGGCAAGACCTGGCTTGCGGTGGGACATGCGGTGTCGCTGCTCGAGCAAGGCACGGTCGAACGGATCGTGCTTTCCCGCCCCGCGGTCGAAGCAGGCGAGCGGCTCGGCTTCCTGCCGGGCGATATGCGTGAGAAGGTGGATCCTTACCTGCGTCCAATCTATGATGCTTTGCATGATTTCATGGACGCGCGCATGGTCGAGCGGGGCATGCAGACCGGCATGATCGAGGTTGCGCCGCTCGCGTTCATGCGCGGCCGCACGTTGACCAACGCCTGCGTTTTGCTCGACGAAGCGCAGAATGCGACCACGATGCAGATGAAGATGTTTCTGACCCGGTTGGGCGAAGGATCTCGCATGATCGTCAACGGCGACCCGTCGCAGATCGATCTGCCGCCCGGTCAGAAATCCGGCCTCGTGCAAGCGATTCAGTTGCTGAACAATGTCGAGGGGATCGGCTACGTGAAGTTTCTTGAAGGCGACGTGGTGCGCCACGATCTGGTGCGGCGCATCGTCGACGCCTATTCGAAGGCCGAGCGCGCACAGCCCGCCGGCGCTGCGGAACGAAAATGACTGTGCAAACCGAAATCGTCGTCGCCTCGCCGCTCTGGCCTCAGGCAGAATCCGAAGAAGCGGTCCGACGAGCCATCGCCGCGTCGGAAGCGCTGTTCGAGCCTACCGATGCGGAAGTCAGCGTTCTTCTTTGCGACGATGCGGAAATTCAACGCCTCAATGCAAAGTGGCGCGGAAAGGATTACGCGACCAATGTCCTGTCGTTTCCATCCGCGGGCCAGCAGGCAGGCGAGGATCATCTCGGCGACATAGCGATCGCCTATGAGACCGTGAAGCGGGAGGCCGCCGACGAGGGAAAGGAATTTTCTCACCATCTCGCACATCTGGCGATACATGGCTTCCTGCATCTGCTCGGGTTCGATCACGAGACAGACGAGGAGGCAGAGGAAATGGAGGGGACGGAGCGCGAGATCCTCGGTCGTCTCGGAATTGCCGATCCATACAGCGGCGAACCGGCTCAAAAGCAGGCTGTGAGATGAGCGACGCGAGACGCGACAACGAATCGGGCCCTGCACGCACGACCCTGCTCGATCGCATGCGCAATATGCTGGGCCTGTCTCCCGCTTCGCTGCGCGACGATATCGAAGACGCGCTGGAGCAGCCGCAGAACGACGACTTCTCGCCGCAGGAGCGCGTGATCCTGCGCAATGTGCTCGAATTGCACGAGCATCGTGTGCGCGACATCATGATCCCGCGCGCAGATATCGTCGCTGTCTCGATTTCCGCGACGTTGGCCGAGGTGCTGACGGTTTTCCGCACCGCGGGCCATTCGCGGCTGCCGGTGCACGGCGAAACTCTCGATGATCCGCGCGGCATGATTCATATCCGCGATTTCGTCGACTATCTCGCCGGCGCCGTCGAAGGCGGGATGCGCCGACGTAAGCGCAGCGGCGGGGAAGGCCCGACCGCGGAACAGGACACCGAAAGCCCGAGCGAAAAGCGCACCCAGCGGCTGGCCTCCGTGGGCGCCCTAGACCTGTCGATGCAATTGACGCAGTCCGGCGTGATCCGCCCGGTGCTTTTCGTGCCGCCGTCCATGCCCGCGCTCGATCTGCTCGTGAAGATGCAGGCGAGCCGCACGCACATGGCGCTCGTGATCGACGAATATGGCGGGACGGACGGCCTCGTTTCAATCGAAGACGAGGTCGAGATGATAGTCGGCGACATCGAGGACGAACACGATATCGAGGAGGAGCCGCGCATCGACCAGATCGGCGACCACGAATTCATGGTGGACGCCCGGGCGGACCTTGCGCTCGTCACAGAGAAGACGAGCATCGACATCACGAAAATGGCCGAATCGGACGAGGTGGATACGATCGGCGGCCTGATCGCATCCGCGGCCGGCCGCGTGCCTGCGCGCGGTGAAATCATTCGCATGCCAGCGCATGGCGTCGAGTTCGAAATTGTCGACGCCGACCCACGACGGATCACGCGGGTTCGGATACGGTCGGTCGAACCCGATTCGAAGTCCGGCGTGGATACTGCGCCGGCGTAAGGCCCGGGACGGGATAGACCTTCGATGGCGCGCAGACGGCCGGCGACACAGGAAAAGCTCCGCGCAGCGATGCTGCCGGCCGGCCGGTGACAATGCAGCGGCTTGCGCACTTCGTCGTCCTCGCCGATGGCTGGCGGCGCGCGGCTATCGCTTTTGCCGCCGGCGCCATAGGCGCCTTGGCCATGCCGCCGGTCGGCTTCGTTCCGGCGCTGGCCATAACCCTGTCGGTCGCCGTGTGGCTGCTTGATGGATGCGGCGGCAAGGGGACGCAGGGGCTGCTGCGGTTCCGCCTGCCGGCGGCGGCAGCCGCGGGGTGGTTTCTCGGCTTCGGTTATTTCGTCGGCGGGCTGTACTGGCTCGGCGCAGCCTTCCTCGTCGAGCCCGACCGCTTCGCCTGGCTTCTGCCGCTTGGCGTTCTCGGGCTGCCTGCGGTGCTCGCAATATTTCCAGCGATGGGCTTCGGCATTTCCCTTCTTCTTTGGAGTTCCGGCGCGCCACGCGTTCTCGCGCTTGCATTCGGTCTCGGCGTTTCAGAACTTGCGCGCGGCTATCTGTTCACCGGGTTTCCCTGGAACGACCTGGGCATGGCGTTCGGGCAATTCGCGCCGCTCGCACAGATCGCCTCGGCGATCGGCCTGCACGGCATGACCCCGATCGTGATCGCCATTTGTGCTGCGCCAGCAACGCTCGTGGATGGCGAAACAGGCCGCAGCCGCATCGCGCCTACGGCCCTGGCGGCTTTCGCTCTTCTATGCGCTGCAGGCTTCGGCGCGCTTCGGCTCGGTTCAGGCGCGGTGGGGGCGACCCCCAACGTGCGCCTGCGGATCATGCAACCGAACCTGCCACAGGATGCGAAGTTCAGGCCGGCCGCCGGTCCCGAAATCCTGCGTCGCTATCTCGACCTGTCTGACCGGTCGACTTCTCCCAGCGTCGCTGGCCTGGTCAATGTAACCCATCTCGTCTGGCCTGAATCGGCCTTTCCATTCGTGCTGAGCCGTGAACCTCAGGCACTGAAGATGATTGCGTCGACGCTCGGCGGCCACACCATTCTCCTGACCGGCGCGATCCGCCTCGATGGGACGCGAAATGACCAGCAGGCCTATAATTCACTTTTGGCCGTCGACGGAGCAGGCGCAATCATCGGGAGCGCGGACAAGGTCCATCTCGTGCCCTTCGGGGAGTATCTTCCCGCCTCGCGTTTCCTGCGCGCCATCGGTTTGCGGCAGTTCATCGCCCTGCCTGGCGGTTTCACAGCCGGCGTCTCACGGCGGTTGATGAATGTGCCGGGGCTGCCGCCGTTCCAGCCGCTCATTTGCTACGAGGCAATATTTTCGGGCCAAGTGACGCCGAATGCGCCGACCGACGGGAGCGAGCCGCGGCCGGCGTTTCTGCTGAACGTCACGAATGACGGCTGGTTTGGATTGACCTCCGGGCCCTACCAGCATTTCGCTCAAGCGCGTCTTCGCTCAATCGAAGAGGGCTTGCCGCTGGTGCGGGCGGCCAACACCGGCATTTCCGCTGTCGTTGACCCCTACGGCCGGATCGAGAAGGAATTGCCGCTGGGTGTCGAGGGCATTCTTGACAGCGCGCTCCCCAAGCCGATCGCACCGACGTTTTTCAGCCGCCACCCGGTCGCGCCCGTCGCGGCGATCTACACGCTCTTGCTGCTCGCTTCTCTTGCCGGACGCCGCAGGATGTGACTTTCTGCGCCTCGTTCGCGAAAGACCCTGGACCGCAACATGACCGCTGAGCAGCAGCCGACCGCCATCGATACACATGTCGGGAACAGAATCAGGCTGCGCCGGTCTTTCCTGCGCGTCAGCCAGGAAAAGCTCGGCGAACATCTCGGCGTCTCGTTTCAACAGATCCAGAAATACGAAAAGGGCTCGAACCGGATCGGGGCAGGACAGCTCTATCAGATCGCAAGATTCCTCAACGTCGACACCGGCTACTTCTACGAGGGGCTCGCATCAGCGAAGCCGGAGGACGCCGGCTTTTCCGAGCGTCAGTCGGATATTCCCTCGGCCGGCATCGAGGACACGACCGACGGCATTGCGCTCAACCGCGCGTTTGCGCGCATCAAAAGCTCGAAACTTCGGCGCAGGATCATCGACCTCATCACGACAATCGCGGATTCGGACCGCGGCTGAACGTTCGGCAAAACGAACGAAATAGCCTCACTCGCTTGACGAAACGAACGCGGGCTGCCAGAAGGCGCCAGCTTTCGGCTGCCTGGCGGCGGCCCGACACCAGGAGGGTGGCTTGGCCCGCAAGAATTACCTGTTCACCAGCGAATCCGTTTCGGAAGGTCACCCCGACAAGGTCTGCGACCGCATTTCGGACG
>CAMFKC010000167.1 GCA_945956975.1 uncultured Methylocystaceae bacterium
GTGGTGGACTTCCTCAAGCGCCGCGCGCGCGACACCGGCAGCGTGCGCGTGCTGCCGATGGCGGCGCTGACGCGGGGGCGCGAGGGCAAGGAAATCGCGGAATTCGGCCTGCTGCTCGAAGCCGGCGCGGTGGCCTTCGGCGACGCCGGGCGCTCCCTGCGCAATGCGCAGGTGATGCGTCGCGCGCTGTCCTATGCGCGCGACTTCGATGCGCTGATCGTGCATTACGCCGAGGAGCGCGACCTCGCCGAGGGCGTGATGAACGAGGGCGAACTGGCGTCGCGCCTCGGCCTGACCGGCGTGCCGGCCGAAGCGGAAGCGATCGTGCTGGAGCGCGACATGCGGCTGGTGGCGCTGACGGGCGGGCGCTATCACGCGGCGAGCGTGACCTGCGAGCAGTCGCTCGAGATCATCCGGCGCGCCAAGGCCGACCGACTGCCCGTCACCTGCGGCGTATCGATCAATCATCTGACGCTGAACGAGAACGACATCGGCGACTACCGCACCTTCCTGAAGCTGCGTCCACCGCTGCGCCGCGAGGAGACGCGGCGCGCGCTGGTGGACGCGGTGGCGGAGGGGCTGATCGACGTCGTGGTCAGCGACCACGATCCGCAGGACGTCGAGACCAAGCGCCTGCCGTTCGCCGAAGCCGAGTTCGGCGCGGTGGGGCTCGAGACCATGCTGTCGGCGGGGATGCGACTGGTTCACGCCGGCGACATCGGCCTGCCGCAGCTTCTGCGCGCCATGTCGTCGCGGCCGGCGGACATTCTCAAGCTGCCGCAAGGCCGTTTGACGCCGGGCGCGCCGGCAGACCTCATCCGCTTCGATCCCGACGAGCCCTTCGTCGTCGATCCCGAGACGCTGCATTCCAAGTGCCGCAACACGCCGTTCGACGAGGCGCGGATGCAGGGCCGGGTGAAAATGACACTGGTTGCCGGCGCCGTCGCCTACGAATAGGCTCGACTTCATGAGCATGGCGTTCCTTACCGAAATCGCCGGCGCGACGCTGATCGCGGCCTTCGTCTTCGGCTATCTCTGCGGTTCCATTCCATTCGGGCTCGTCCTGACCAAATTGTTTGGCACGGCCGACCTGCGCGCCATCGGGTCCGGCAATATCGGCGCAACCAACGTGCTGCGCACCGGCCGCAAGGATCTCGCCGCCGCCACGCTGCTGCTCGATGCGCTGAAAGGGACGGTCGCGGTTCTGATCGCCGCGAAGTTCGGCCCGTCCGCCGCAGGGGCGGCGGCGCTCGGCGCCTTTCTCGGCCACATCTTTCCGGTCTGGCTGAAATTCAAGGGCGGCAAGGGCGTCGCGACCTTTCTCGGCGTCATGATCGCGCTCGACTGGCGGGCCGCGCTGATCTTCGCCGTCGTCTGGCTCGGCGTCGCCTATACGACGCGCTATTCCTCGCTGTCGGCGCTGATCGGCTCGCTGGCCGCGGGTTTCGCGTTGTTCGCGATGGGCCGGCCGGCGCTCGGCGACCTCGTCGTCCTGCTCATCGCCATCCTGTTCTGGAAGCACCTCGAAAACATCCGTCGACTGCGCGCCGGCACGGAGAGCAAGATCGGTCAGAAGGGATGAGCCTGCGGCTGACCGACGCGCAGAGGCTCGACTGGCTGCAGTTGATCCGTTGCGACAATGTCGGGCCGCGCACCTTCCGGGCGCTCGTCAACAAGTTCGGCGGCGCGGGCGCGGCGCTGCAGGCGCTGCCCGATCTCTTGCGCCAGGCGAAGGGCGAGCGCGCCATCCGCATTTATTCGCGCGACGAGGCCGAGCGCGAAATCGTCGGCGCGGCCAAAGCCGGCATTCGCTATGTCGCGCTCGGCGAAGCGCATTATCCAGCGACCCTTCGCGCCATCGATTCCCCGCCGCCGATGATCGCGGTGCGCGGCCGCGCCGAAGTTCTGACTCGGCCGGCTGTCGCCATCGTCGGCTCGCGCAACGCCTCCGCCGCGGGCCTTGCCATGGCCGAGCGACTTGGGCGCGCGCTGGCGAAGGAGGGGATCGTCATCGTCTCCGGCCTCGCGCGCGGCGTCGACGCCGCCGCGCATCGCGCGAGCCTGGCCAGCGGCACGATCGCCGCGCTCGCGGGGGGGCAGGCGCGGCTCTATCCGCCCGAGCATGGCGAACTCGCGCAAGCAATCTGCGAAAATGGCGCGTTGATTTCCGAAATGCCGCACGAATGGGAGCCGCGCGGCCGCGATTTTCCGCGGCGCAACCGGATTGTGTCAGGCCTGGCGCTCGCCACCGTCGTAGTGGAGGCCGCGCGCCGCTCGGGTTCGCTGATCACGGCGCGTTTCGCCGGCGAGCAGGGGCGCGAAGTCTTTGCCGTGCCGGGCTCGCCGCTCGATCCGCGCGCGGAAGGCACGAACGACCTTTTGCGCTCGGGCGCGACGCTGTGCACGCGCGCGGAAGACATTCTCGACATCGTCGGGCCGATGATCGAGGGCGGCGCGCCGCGCGCGGACCTCTTCGGCGAGGATGCGGGCCTGGCGCGCACCGAACCGCTGTGGGACGAGAGCGATCTGTTCGACGTCGGCGCAAGCGCGACGCCGCACACGCTCCCCGATCACGAAATGAGCGAGCCGCGCGAAGATTTCCAGCACGCGAGCGCGCCGCCATGTGACGCCGATGCAGCGCTGGAGCGCATTGCTTCCTTGCTCGGCCCGTCGCCGATCGGCGTGGACGATCTCGCGCGGGCGGCTCAAATTCCGGCTCAGGCGGTGCACACCGCATTGCTGGAACTGGAGATTGACGGCCGGCTGTCGCGCCATGGCGGCAATCGCGTCTCGCTGGCGCCGCGCGACTAGCCGAGCGCCCGGCCGGCCCGGTCGGCTTGTGCGCCCTGGTGCAATTGCATCTCGGCTTCCACGCGCGCCATGTTCAGGAAATAGGTCAGCATGGGCATGCGCGCAGCGCCGGCCATCGCGGCAAGCTCGCCGGTCATGTCGGAAATGTAGCGCAGCATGTCATCGCGCTCGCGTTCGCGCGGCGTCGCGACCTCGCCGTTATGCGGCGTCGCGACCTCAAGCTTTCGGCGACTCATAATCAATCCCCAACCCAATAAAGCAACTATGGGTTGTCAATCGATTCAGTGCAACCTTAAAGTAAAGAGGCAGGTTCAACTTGCCGACCGGATCGCCCGCAGCCGGTCCAACGCGCCCTGCAGGATATAAGCCGCGGCCATCCGATCGACGACTGCGGCGCGCTTTGCGCGCGAGACGTCCTGCGCGATCAGTTCGCGCGTCACCGCGGCCGTCGACAGGCGTTCGTCCCAGTAGACGAAAGGGATAGGGGTCTTGGCGGCGACAGCGCGCACGAACGCCCTTGTCGCCTGCGAGCGGGGCCCCTCGGTTCCGTCCATGTTGAGCGGCAGGCCGATGACGAAGGCCGCGACCTCGTACATTGCGGCGAGTTTCAGCATGGCCTCGACGTCGAGCGTGAACTTGCGCCGCGCGATCGTCTCGAGCGGGGAGGCGAGGCTGCGCTCGACGTCGGACAGTGCAAGCCCGATCGTCTTCGTGCCGAGGTCGATCCCCATCAGCCGGTCGAAACGCTTGAGGCGCGCGGGGATCGCGGCGAGCTCGATGACATTGGCCTCGGCCTTGGGAGCTTTGGGGGCCGGCGCGACCTGGTTTGGGGGCTCAGTCATCGTCTGGCCATGGCGCTTTCGCGCCGTTCAGTCAAATTCGGCGACCCCATTAACGTGACCTGCGCAAAGCCCGTCTATGCTGCGCGCCATGAATTCAGCCACGGAAGAAACGGCGCCGCGCACCAGCCTCTGGACGATCGCGGGCCTGAGCTGCGCGCTGGTCGGGCCGTTGCTGATGACCACCGGGCCGATGCAGAAGCTCTATGTGCTGGCAGGGTCGGGCCTCGCCTCCGTCTTCGTCGCGCAATCGACCATGTGGGCGGTTCTGGCCGCCGCACTCGCCTGCCACTTGTATGGCGACCGGCTGCCGCTGTCGGCCGTTGGGCTCGTTGTGCCGCGGGTCGGCTCGATCCTTTTCGGGCTCGGCATCGGCGCCTCCGTCTACGTCGGCCTCTACGCCATCGCCTTCGTGCTCTGGAAGAACGGGCTGTTCGAGGCGAAGGCGCCTGCAAGCCAGATCCTGCACTGGCCGCTGTGGCTGCGCCTCTTCATGCTGATCACGGCGGGTGTGGTGGAGGAGGCGCTCTATCGCGGCTTCGCCATCGAGCGATTGACCGCGCTCACGGGCAAGCGCTGGCTCGCCGCGCTGATCGCGCTGCTCGGGTTCGTCGCCGCACATCTGCCGTTCTGGGGCCTCGGCGCCATCGCGACGCCGATCGTCGGCGGCGCCTTCTTCACACTCATCTATCTCTGGCGCGGCGATCTCGTGGCTTGCATGGTGGCGCATCTGGCCGTCGATTCCGTCGGCCTGTTGCTTGCGCCTGCGCTGGGGGTTACCACCTCCGGCTGACACGGGAGGGCGGATGGCGCCGGCACAATCAAAAATGACCCTGGCGCCTTACGAGAAATCTTCGTTCTCGGCCTGCGGCTTCACTCATGACGTTTACAGGCGCGGGCAGGGGCCCGCGGTCGTCATCGTTCACGAAATTCCCGGCTTGCATCCGCTGGTGATCCGCTTCGCCGACCGAGTGGCGGCCGCGGGCATGACGGTCTATCTGCCAAGCCTGTTCGGGGAGCCGGAACGTCCGGTGTCTTCGGGCTATGTGATGAAGTCGCTGCTGCAGACGATCTGCATGCGGCGCACGTTCTCGGTGTGGTCGACGAACCGGTCGAGTCCGGTCGTGGACTGGCTGCGCGCGCTGGCAAAGAAGGCGCATGCGGAATGCGGCGGGCCGGGCGTCGGCGCGCTCGGCATGTGCCTGACCGGCGGCTTCGCGCTGGCGATGATGACCGAGCCTTGCGTGATCGCGCCGGTGTTGTCGCAACCGTCGCTGCCGTTCGCGGTCAATGCGAAACGCCGGCGCGCGATCGACGCGTCCGCGGAAGAAATTTCCTGCGCCCGGGAAAGGTTCAAGACCGAGGGCCTCTCGATGATCGGGCTGCGCTTCAAGGGCGATCCGCATGTCGGCGACGCGCGGTTCGCGCGCTACCGGCGCGAGTTCGGAGAGGCGTTCGAAGCCATCGAGATCGACGACATGGCGACCAATCCGGAAGCGACGACCTTTCCGCACTCCGTGTTGACCGTGCATCTGAACGACGCCGATCCGGAGGGGCCGACCCGGCAGGCCGAGGCGCGGGTGATCGCTTTCTTCAAGGAGCGGTTGCAGGCCGCGTAACGGCGTGTTTGCGCTGCAAAAGCTGCAAATGCTATACGGCGCGCACCCAATTTCGCGCGCCGCCTGCCGGACGGCGCGCCAGTCCGGAGCCCACATGTCCGTCGATCAGGCCACAGTCCGCCGCATCGCGCATCTCGCGCGCGTCGCGGTCGAGGACAAGGAAGTCGAGCACCTGCAAGGCGAGATCAACGCCATCCTGTCCTTTGTCGAGGCGCTGTCGGCCGTCGATGTCGAGGGCGTCGAGCCGATGACCTCGGTCATGCCGATGAACCTTCGCATGCGTCAGGACGAAATCACGGACGGCTATATCGCTGCCGACGTCGTCGCCAATGCGCCGGAGCGCGAGGACAATTTCTTCGTCGTGCCGAAGGTGGTGGAGTAAGCCATGACGGACCTTACCCGCCTCTCGCTCGCCGCCGCCCGCGACGGTCTGAAGTCGAAGTCCTTCACCGCGACCGAACTCACGCAGGCGCATGTCGACGCTGTCGCGAAAGCGCGCGCGCTCAACGCCTATCTCAAGGAGACGCCGGAGAAGGCGCTCGCCGCGGCAAGAGAAAGCGATGCGCGCTTGGCGAAGGGCGAGGCGCGGCCGCTCGAGGGCCTGCCGCTCGGCATCAAGGATCTCTATTGCACCAACGGCGTCGAGACGACGGCGGCGAGCCGCATTCTCGAAGGCTTCAAACCGCATTACGAATCCACCGTCACGAGCCAGCTCTGGCGCGATGGCGCGGTCATGCTCGGCAAGCTCAATCTCGACGAATTCGCGATGGGCTCGTCCAACGAGACCAGCGCCTATGGTCCGGTCG
>CAMFKC010000168.1 GCA_945956975.1 uncultured Methylocystaceae bacterium
GATCAGGCCCAGTTCGAGCAGCGCGATGCCGCCGAGCGGCACGACGCCCGCCAGATACGAACCGACCGCCAGCACGTCGATCCAGCCGCGCCAGGCGCCCGTCTGGGTGAGCGGGACGACGGCGGTGAACATGAGATAGACGAAGACGCCGAGGAAATAGATTCCCACGGCGACGCCCGCGGCGCGATTGAGCGCGCGGACGGGGCCGGACTTGGTGTTGTTGTAGAGGATGTAGAATTCCGTGATGGCCAGCGTTTCGGCTAGCACTACGGGAATCGCCGTGAACAGCAGCAGGTTCAGCTGAGGCGTTTGACGGTCCGCACCAGTCGGGGCGCGAATGGCGGTGCGGCGAGCGCGCAGCAGCAGAGGGCGCAATCAGGAGAGCTGTGATGCGCAACGCCTGTGTCCGCGCGGCCACAATCCGGCAGAACTTGCGCGACATTCGCGGCTCCATAGTGGTCATGGTGGGAGGCGACCGGCAGGGACGCAGCCTGCGTCGGCGCGCGGGCGAAAGCCGGGGCGGCGACGGCCAAGGCGACAGCAAAAAGGCAACGGACCAAAAGACTTACGAGCCGCATCGGGCGTAATCTGCGCCCGCGATCGGACTTGTTCAACCGCACTGACTGTCGCACCTGTCCACATCCTGGAACGCGGCATTGGTGTCCCGCAAAAAGTTCATATCAAAACCGCTTGACTTTTTGTGCGGTGCATCATAACTTCTCACACATGCAACGAGCCTCCCTCGTTGCTAGCCCTCCTTGGGCGTTTCCTCCCTAGACTTGGGCCGCCGGCTTGCCGGTGGCCCTTTTTTTTGCGCTGCACACGGGCGCGGAGGGCTGGCTTGCCGAGCGGCCTGTTTTCTGGCGCATTGCGCGCGAGGAAAGAACAGGAACTCGAAATGCCGATCGACCCGGACGCCCAAAATCTTTTGGCCATGCTCAAGGCTGCAGGCCGGCCGCCGCTCTACACGCTGAGCGCGCCGGAAGCGCGGGCGGCCTATCTCGCCGGCCGCGCCCTGCTCCAACCCGATCTGCCCGAATTGGACGAGGTGCGCGATCTCGCAGCCCCCGGCCCGCACGGGCCGATCCCTCTGCGGCTCTATCGCGGCAAAGGGCTGGCGGCCGGTCCTGCCCCGGCCCTGATCTTTGCGCATGGCGGCGGCTGGGTGATCGGCGATCGCGACACGCATGATTATGTCTGCCGCAAGCTTGCCAATGACGCGCGCTGCGTCGTCGTGTCGATCGACTACCGGATGGGGCCGGAGCACAAGTTTCCCGCGGCCATCGAAGATTCGCTTGCAGCAGCGCAGTATGTCGCGGATCAGGCTTCCGCGCTCGGGGTCGATGCGAACAGGCTCGCCGTCGGCGGCGACAGCGCGGGCGGCAACATTTCGGCCGTGCTGGCGTTGATGGCGCGCGACGGCGCGGCGCCGAAGCTGGTGCATCAGCTCCTGCTCTATCCGGCCGTCGACATGAAGATGGACGCGCCGTCCTTCGGACGCGTGCCGGACGACTATCCGCTCTCGCCGCGCATCGCCCGCTGGTTCCGCGATCATTATCTCAACGGCGACCATGAGCACACGGACTGGCGCGCCTCCCCGCTGCATGCCGCTTCGCACGCCGGCGTGGCGTCGGCCTTCGTCCTGACCGCGCGGCACGATCCGTTGTGCGACGAAGGCCGCGCCTATGCGGCAAAGCTGGAAGACGCCGGCGTGCGCGTCTGGCATCTCGACATGAACGACCAGCTTCACGGCTTCCTCACCTGGGGCAAGGTCGTGCGCGCCGCGGACGCCGCGCTGGAAATGGCCGCCGCGTCGCTGCGCTATGCCTTTTCGACAGCCGGCTAGCCGTTAGGACGAGTGGCGCGCGGCGCAGGTTTTCACTAAAGGTCTCCCGCGGGTCGACGCATGCTCCCGGGGGGCCGATGCTTTATTCCTTCATCATACCTACGCGCGAACGGCACGACGTTCTGGGCGCGGCCATGCGCGCGGTGCTCGCGCAGACGCGCGACAATTTCGAACTCGTGATCATGGACAACGCCAGTTCGTCGGCGACGCAGGACGTGATCAAGTCTTTCAACGATCCACGCATCCGGCACATCCGCGCGCCCGAACGCCTCGCGATGATCGACAATTGGGAAATGGGCCTGGCGCAGGCGCGCGGCGACTATGTCACCATTCTCGGCGACGATGACGGCCCGCTGCCCGACGCCGTGGAAGTCGCCGAGAAAGTCCACGCTGTCTGGCCCGACAAGATCCTGACCTGGCGTATCTCGGTCTATTACTGGCCGGATTTCTATATCGAGGAATTCCGCAACCAGGCGAATGTGCATTTGGGCCGTCACCTCGAACTGCGGAATTCGCGCGATTTCCTGCGCAAGCTCTACACCTACAAGGACCACGCGAATTTCAGCGAGTTGCCCTCGCTCTATTATTCCTTCGTGCCGCGGCCGCTGATCGACCGCATCCGCACGAAATACGGCCGCTACTTCCTGTCGAAGTCCCCCGATATCGCGTCGGGCCTGATCAACGCCTGGCATGTCGACGACTACGTCTTTTCCTACCGGCCTGTGGGCGTTCTCGGGATTTCACGACACAGCACGGGAACGTCGGCTCTGTTTCCCGGCCTGCACGCCGGCCCGGCCGAACAGTTCAAGGCGGAAAACGCCGCGTCCGTTCCTGACGATCTGGACCCGCGCCTTTCCGACAAGTCTTTCCTTCTGGAGGTCTCCGTCGCCAATGAGTTGGCGCGCTTTCGCGACAAATATTTCCCCGATGACGCAATCAAGCCCGATATCGAGGGATGGCTGAAATGGTTTGCAACCGCCGCACCGCGCTTTGGCGACAAACGCGGCGATCTCGAGGCGCTGATCGCCGACATTGCGCGCAAGAACGGCGTCAGCCCCGACAGCATAAAACTGCCGCCGCCGCAGGACATGTCGAAAGCCAGTTCTTTCCTGTATTTCGTCGGCCCGCAGCAGACGGCCTTCTTCCGCTACACGATGGGGCCGCATGTCGCCGACATCGCGCAGATGGCGGAAGACTATGCCCGCATTACCGTGCCGGTGGACGAATTGCAGATTCCTACCACACAGACCGGAAAAGAGCGGGGACTGCTCGGCAAGCTGTTTCGGTCTTGAACCCGGATCGCCTTACTCGCCGTGCGGAAGGCGGACGATCTCGACACGCGCCTCGTAGGTCTCGCCTGAATCTGTAAACCGACAGGCGGGCCAGGGCGCAAACGTTCGGGCGCGCAGCAAGTTCAACAATTGACGCGCGGTCGTCGGCGCGTCCAAGTCGATCAATGAGGCAGGCTCCAGTTCGGCGCGGCGATGCGCGCTGCCAGCCTTCGAATCCTGCGCGATCCGCGGAATGCGGCCTGCCGCGATTGCCGGATAGCTTTCGATGAAAAGCCGGAGCATTTCGGCTTCGGCCGCCTCGTAGAGCGTCCTGCCGGTCGCGGTCCAATCGAAAGCGATCTCGCGCTGGAAAGCGACCGCCCCGCCATCGATGCTGGCGTCGACATGATGCAGCGACACGCCGAAGGGACGCTGCCCGACAATCGCCCAGAAGTTCGGGTCCTTGCCCCGGCAATGCGGCAGCAGGCTCGGATGCATGTTGAGGACGACCGGCGCGAGCGCCAGATCGTCGCCGCGCAGAAGATAGGGCCACCAGGCGAGCAGGAGCACGTCCGGCGCCAATTGGCGCAGCCGCGCACGTTCATCCCAGCACAGAGACAATGCGCCTTCCGGCCTCGCGGCCCATGCGGCCGCCTCCGGCGCGGTCGGAAAGACTGCGGCGACGAGATCCTGCGGATGCTGGCCGACAAGGAATTCCAGGGTCCTGGCGCCGACGCGTCCGCCGGCCATAACCGCGATGCGCATCGGCGTCTCTATTTTGTCCGGCGCAGGTAGCCGTCCGGCGAGCTCGACATGATGAGCTTGTCGTTGATGGGGTCACGCACGAAACTGTCGTTTTCCGCGAGAAACTCGTGGACCGCCGCGAGCGGTTCGTCGCCGGCGGCCAGAAGTTTGGAGTAGTAGGTCGGCGCCTTGTCGGGCGGAATGAATCCGAGAATCGTGTCGGCCGCGACGAGGAATTGCCCCTTGGTGACGAGCCCGCAATAGGCGCGCAACTCATTGAGGACGTGCTGGCGCGAATGGTCGGAATCCAGAATGACCATCACGGAGGCGCCCTCCGGGATGTGCGACTTCACCTGCGCGACGATGTCCGCTGCGGTGGAGTAACCCTCGATGAGAACGATCGAAGAGGCCATCGGATGTTTCTCGATCGTGTCGCGATTGTGTGCGCGGATGTCGATATCGACTCCGATCACCTTGCCGTCGGGCTTGCCGAACATGCGCAACAGCGAGGCGAAGAAAATCATGGAGCCGCCACGCGCGACGCCGGTCTCGACAATGATGTCCGGCTTGCACTCCCATACAATTTCCTGGAGGGCGACAATGTCGGCCGGGCGCTGGATGATCGGCGCGCCCATCCAGCTCCAGACGTAGGAATAGCGATGACGGTCCGAATCAAGAATGAGTTGCACGGAGGCGTCGAACACGCCCTTGTCCTTGCCGAGCGATGCGATGCTTTCGGTTCTGGCCTGCTCGAATTCGGCCCTGTCGTCTTTCACGGTCATTTCAGCTCCTGAACCCCTGCGCGCATCAGGAACGCGCGCTAAAAATTTCCCTCACGGCGGCGGCGACGATGTCGACCTTCGCCTCGTCCATGTTGTAGCCGGACGGCAGGTTGACGCCGCAGCGTGCGATTGTCGCGCCGAGCTCGTCGGGCGTGACGAAACGCTTGGACGCCGCGCGGTCGTCGAAGGCCTGGAGGTCCGACAGGCGCGAGAAGAACGGACGCGAATCGATGTTGCGCTTGTTCAGCTCGTCCATGATCTGGAATTTGTCGAAGCCGAGCGCGGCGTCCGGCACGATCGTGACCATCCAGTAGCTGTTGACGACGCCTTGCGGCTCGGCGTTCAGGGCCACGCCCTGCAGGTCGCGCAGACGCTCCTGGTACCAGCCGAAGATCGCGCGCTTGTGCGCGATGAGCGCGTCGATGCGCTCCATCTGCGCGACGCCGAGCGCGGCCTGCACGGCGCTCATGCGATACTTGAAAGCGATTTCCGAATTCTGGAAGAAGCGGTCGCCGGGCGCGCGGCCGTGGTCGCGCAGGAACAGCACGCGGTCGAACAAAGCCTTGTCGTTGGTGGCGAGCATGCCGCCCTCGCCGGTCGCGACGGTCTTGCTGCCGTGGAAGCTGAAGGCCGAGACCTGCCCGAAGGCGCCGGCCTTACGCCCGTTCAGCGAGGAGCCGAGGGCTTCCGCCGCGTCCTCGATCAGGAGAAGCCTGTGGCGATCCGCGATCTTTTGCAGGCGATCCCAGTCGCACATGGAGCCGTAAAGATCGACGCCGATGATCGCCTTCGTCTTCGGCCCGATCGCAGCCTCGATCGCGTCGGGATCGATGCACCAGGTGTCCGCGCGGATGTCGACGAGCACGGGTTCGGCCCCGACGTAGACGATGGGCGCGACGGAAGCGATCCAGGTGACGTTGGGAACGATCACCTCGTCGCCCGGCCCGACGCCGAGCGCGGCGAGCGCCAGGTGCAGCCCGGCCGTGCAATGCGGCAGGCTGACGGCGTGCGCGACGCCGACGTAATCCGCGAGCATCTGCTCGAAACGCGCGTTATAGGCGTAGTGATTGCCGTACCACGCGGTGCGCGCGGCCTCGGCCGCGAGTTCCGGCTCGCGGTCGGTGATCGATGGGCCCGCCACCGGGATGCGTTCGGATGCGACGATCATGCGGCGAGAGGCCCCAGAAATGAGAGCGGCGCGGCGCCGCGCCTGGCCGGAAGGCCGCGGAAACTATCAGCCATGCGGCGCCCGCTGCAAGGTGAGGGGGCTGGCTGGATCGAAGGCTGGCCACGCGCGGTCCGCCTCGCCGACGACATGTGGCTCGGCCGGCCAGTCGATGCCGATCGCCGGATCGTCCCAGCGCATGCCGCGCGCCTGGCCAGGAACTGTCTC
>CAMFKC010000169.1 GCA_945956975.1 uncultured Methylocystaceae bacterium
GAATTCCGACATGGAGGCGCGCGGGACCCCGGGGCCGCGCGAACTCGCAATTCTCGAACAGTTCCGGGACAAGGTTCCGGAAGAGGTTTTCGGCCAGCCTTTCATACCGCCGCTCACCGATGGCTCGGGCCAGGATCGTGCGCTTCTGAAGCGCGCCAACGATCTCTTGATCGCCGCGGGTTGCAAGCGCAACGGCATGAACCTGATGATGCCCGACGGCAAGCCGATCGAACTCGAGTTTCTCGATTTTTCCTCCGCGCTCGAGCGTCACACGCAGCCCTTCATCAAGAACCTCAAGCTGCTCGGCATCGACGCGCGCATGCGCATCGTCGACGCCGCGCAGTACCAGCGACGGCTTGAGGATTTCGATTTCGACATTGTCACGCGCCGTCTTTCGATCGCTTATTCGCCGGGCGAAGAATTGCGCGCGCTGTTCGGTTCGGAGGCTGCCGGCACGCGCGGATCGCGCAATCTCGGCGGCGTGTCCGATCCGGCCGTCGACGCGCTGATCGCCAAGGCGCTGCAGGCGCAGACGCGCGAGGAACTCGTGAACATCTGCCGGGGCCTCGATCGCGTTCTGCGGGCGGGACGCTATTGGGTGCCCCATTGGTACAAGCCCACCCACTGGATCGCGCATTGGGACGTCTTCGGACGGCCGGCGCGTTCGCCGAAATTCAACCCCGGCATCGTCTCCACTTGGTGGTGGGACGACGCGCGCGCTAAAAAAATCGATTTCGTCGGGCAGCGTTGATGGCCGCCTATATTGCGCGACGCATTCTGCTGATGATCCCCACACTCTTCGGGATCATGCTGATCTCTTTCGTCGTCGTGCAATTCGCGCCGGGCGGGCCTGTCGAGCGCATCATCGCGCAATTGCAGGGGCAGGACGCTGGCGCCACCTCGCGCTTCGGCGGCGGCGGCGATGTCGGAGCGTCGGGCGGCGCGACACAGGGCGCCGGCGGCGACATGTCGAAATATCGCGGCGCGCAGGGCCTGGATCCGAAGTTCATCAAAGAGCTGGAGAAGCAGTTCGGCTTCGACAAGCCGGCTTGGCAACGCTTCCTGCTGATGCTCAAGAACTATGCGACCTTCGATTTCGGCCGCTCCTACTTCCGCGATACGCCGGTGCTCACGCTGATCGGCCAAAAACTGCCGGTGTCCATAACACTCGGCGTGTGGATGACGCTGCTGTCCTATTCGATCTCGATCCCGCTCGGGATCGCGAAAGCAGTGCGCGATGGAACGCGCTTTGACGTCTGGACGTCGGCGGTGGTCATCGTCGGCTATGCCATCCCGAGTTTCCTTTTTGCGATCCTGCTCGTCGTCCTTTTCGCCGGCGGCTCGTTTCCCTACATCGGACAGCTTTTTCCATTGCGCGGCCTGACGTCGGAAAATTTCGCGGACCTTTCCTTGTTCGGAAAGATCAAGGATTACTTCTGGCACATCACGCTGCCCATCTCGGCCATGGCGCTCGGCTCGTTCGCCACTTCGACCTTTCTGACCAAGAATTCCTTCCTCGACGAGATCAAGAAGCAATATGTGCAGACCGCGCGCATGAAGGGCCTGAGTGAGCGGCAGGTGCTTTACGGCCATGTCTTCCGCAACGCCATGCTGATCGTCGTGTCCGGTTTTCCCGGCGCTTTCGTCCACGCCTTCTTCACGGGCGCGCTGCTGATCGAGACGATCTTCTCGCTCGATGGCCTGGGCCTCCTGTCGTTCGAATCCATCGTCAACCGCGACTATCCCGTGGTTTTCGCCAATCTCTACATTTTCGCGCTGCTCGGTCTCGTCGTTAACCTGCTGTCCGATCTCACCTACATGTGGATTGATCCGCGCATCGATTTCGA
This sequence comes from uncultured Methylocystaceae bacterium, assembly GCA_945956975.1. GTDB lineage: Bacteria > Pseudomonadota > Alphaproteobacteria > Rhizobiales > Beijerinckiaceae > JAJXWB01. Next base: position 1,848 of record CAMFKC010000169.1, read on the forward strand.
GACGCGGGAGGTCTGATGAACGACCGCGCGGTTCTCGACGCCAGTTCAAGCGCGCCGCTGGCGCCTCCGCTCGAGAATCGCGGTTGGCTGAAGCTGAGCCCGGTCAATCGGCGCCGTCTCGACAATTTCCGTCGCAACAAGCGCGGTTACGTCTCGTTCTGGATTTTTCTGGTTCTCTTCTTCGTCTCGCTGTTTGCGGAATTCATCGCCAACGACAAGCCGATCATCGTCTCCTACAAGGGCCAACTGCTTTATCCCGTGCTGGTCGACTATCCCGAAGACAAGTTCGGTGGATTTCTGGCGATGACCGACTATCGCGATCCCTTCATCCAGAAGGAGATCGATGCGCATGGCTGGGCTATCTGGCCGCCGATCCGCTACTCCTATTCGACGCACAATCTCGATCTGCCCCAGCCCGCGCCGTCCCCGCCGACATGGGCGTTGTCGGACGAGGTCTGTCAGAAGGCCGGCGCCCGCGCGGCCGGCCCCGACAAGCCGAACCTCGGCTGCGGCGGTATCGAGTGGAACTGGCTCGGCACCGACGATCAGGGCCGCGATGTCGTCGCGCGCCTGCTCTATGGCTTCCGAATCTCCATCCTGTTTGGACTCACGTTGGCGATCGTGTCGTCGATCATCGGCGTCACGGCCGGCGCCATCCAGGGCTATTTCGGCGGGCTGGTCGATCTCATCTTCCAGCGCTTCATCGAGATCTGGTCTTCGCTGCCGCATCTCTACCTGCTGATCATCGTGTCCTCGATCATCACGCCGAGCTTTTTCGTCCTGCTCTTCATCCTGCTCATGTTCTCCTGGGTGTCGCTGGTGCATGTCGTGCGGGCCGAATTCCTGCGCGCGCGCAATTTCGAATATGTGAACGCTGCGCGCGCGCTCGGGCTTTCGAATGCAAAGATCATGGTGAAGCACGTGCTGCCCAACGCGATGGTGGCGACGCTGACCTTCCTGCCGTTCGTGTTGAATTCCTCGATCACGACGCTCACCTCGCTCGACTTTCTCGGATTTGGCCTGCCGCCGGGCTCGCCGTCGCTTGGCGAACTGCTTTTGCAGGGGAAGTCCAACCTCAACGCGCCATGGCTCGGCATTACGGGATTCGTGGTCATAGCCTTCATGCTCTCGCTGCTCGTCTTCATCGGCGAGGCCGTGCGCGACGCCTTCGATCCCAGAAAGGCGTTCAGATGAGGAGCGTGTTCAGATGAGCGAGCGTCCTCTGCTCGACATCCGCGACCTTTCGATCTCCTTCGCTTCGGAAGGCAAGGAGACGCTGGTCGTCGATCGCGTCTCCTTCGCGCTTCGGCCTGGCCGCACGCTGGCGCTGGTCGGCGAATCCGGGTCCGGCAAATCCATCACCGCCCTTTCCATCGTGCGCCTCCTCGCGCCCACAGCGCACCCCACCGGTGAGATCCTGTTCAATGGCGAGGATTTTCTGAAGGTTTCCGAAGAACGCATGCGTGCAGCGCGCGGTGCGGAAATCTCGATGGTCTTTCAGGAGCCGATGACCTCGCTCAATCCGCTTCAGACGATCGAGAAGCAGGTTGCCGAAATTCTGACTCAGCACGGCGCGGTCGACAAAGCCGACCTCCGCGCGCGCGTCATCGAAGGCCTGACCGAAGTCGGCATCCGCGATCCCAAGGGGCGGCTGGGCGCCTATCCTCACCAGCTGTCCGGCGGCCAGCGTCAGCGCGTGATGATCGCGATGGCGCTCGCCAATTGCCCCAAGCTGTTCATCGCCGACGAACCGACCACGGCGCTCGACGTGACGGTTCAGGCGCAAATCCTGAGCCTGCTGCGCGACCTGCAGACCCGCCGCAACATGGCGATGCTCTTCATCACGCATGATCTGGGCATCGTCCGGAAAATCGCTGACGATGTTTGCGTGATGCAGAAGGGCCGCATCGTCGAGGCGGGCCCGGTCGCCGACATTTTCAACGCGCCCAAACATCCCTACACGCAGGCGCTGCTCGCCGCCGAGCCGAAGGGCGCGCCGCCCAAGGCCGACCTGACGAAAAAGACCCTGATCGAGGCGAAAGATCTGCGCGTCTGGTTTCCGATCCGCGCCGGCTTCATGCGCAAGACCGTCGGGCACATAAAGGCCGTCGACGGCGTGACCTGCGAAGTCCGCGAAGGCCAGACGCTCGGCGTCGTCGGCGAGTCCGGTTCGGGCAAGACAACGCTCGGGCTCGCCATGCTCCGTCTCATCCGCTCGGATGGGCCGATCGCGTTCCTCGGCCAGCGTATCGACGGATTCAAGGCGAAGGAAATGCGGCCGCTCCGGCGGGACATGCAGGTCGTTTTCCAGGACCCCTACGGGTCGCTGTCTCCGCGGCTCTCGGTCGCCGAGATCGTCGAAGAAGGCCTGACCGTCCAGAAGAGCGAACTCACGTACCGCCAGCGTCGCGAGGTCGTTGCGCGCGCGCTGGCCGATACCGGGCTCGACCCAGCTGCGATGGACCGTTACCCGCACGAATTCTCCGGCGGCCAGCGCCAGCGCATTGCGATTGCGCGCGCCATCGCGCTCGAGCCGAAATTCGTGCTGCTGGATGAGCCGACCTCCGCGCTCGACATGTCCGTGCAGGCGCAGATTGTCGATCTCCTGCGCGACCTGCAGCGCAGACGGGGCCTCGGCTACATGTTCATCAGCCACGACCTGAAGGTGGTGAAGGCGCTGGCGACGGATCTGATCGTCATGCGACACGGCCAGGTGGTGGAGCAGGGGCCATCCGCCGAGGTGTTCGCGGCGCCGAAGTCGGAATACACGCGCGCGCTCTTCGCGGCCGCGTTCCGCATCGAGGCCGTGGGCGCGGAAACGTCGGTCGCCCAATAGTGCCGCGCGCCATTCTGCTCGTGCTGGATTCGCTCGGTTGCGGCGGCGCGCCCGACGCCGCCGCATTCGGCGACGAGGGCGCGGATACGCTCGGCCATATCACCGCGGCCTGCGCCCACGGCGCTGCCGAACGCGCAGGCCTCCGCTCGGGGCCGCTGCGCGTTCCCAATCTCGACGCCCTCGGCCTCGGGCTGGCCTGCGAGACCTCGACGGGCGCCCTGCCGCCCGGCTTCACGCGCAACGCAGCCGCGCACGCCATTCACGGTTGCGCGCAGGAAATTTCGTTCGGCAAGGATACGCCTTCGGGCCATTGGGAAATGGCCGGCGCGCCGCTGCCCTATCGGCTCGGCGCCTTTCCGGATACGCGGCCCTGTTTCCCGCCCGATCTCGTCGCGGCGCTGGTCGCCGAGGCCGGGCTGCCGGGCATACTTGGCGACCGACATGCCCCCGGCATCGCGATCATCGAGGAACTCGGCGAGGAGCATGTGCGCACGGGCAAGCCGATCGTCTACACATCGGTCGATTCCGTGCTGCAGATCGCAGCGCACGAACAGGCGTTCGGCCTCGAGCGCCTCTACGAGACCTGCCGGATCGCGCGGAACATCGCCGACCGCTGGAACATCGGCCGCGTGATCGCCCGGCCGTTCGTCGGCGCCAACCGCGCCGACTTCCGGCGCACGCCCCACCGCAAGGATTTCGCAATCCCTCCGCCGCGCGACAATCTGCTCGATCGCGCCGAAGAGGCGGCCCGCCCGGTTCTGTCGCTCGGCAAGATCGGCGATATCTTTCGCCACCGCGCCACGGGCCGCGAGATCAAGGGCGACAACAATCATGCGCTGATCGACGCGCTGATCGCCGAATGGCCCGGCATGCCCGATGGCGGCCTCGCGCTGATCAACCTCGTGGATTTCGACACGGATCACGGGCATCGCCGCGACGTCGCCGGCTATGCGGCCGCGCTCGAGGCCTTCGATGCGCGCATGCCGGCGATCCTTGCGACATTGCGCGAAGACGACCTGCTGTTGATCACCGCTGATCACGGCAACGATCCGACGTGGCGCGGCACCGATCACACGCGGGAAAACGCGCCGATCGTGGGCCTCATCCCAGGGCGGCGCGGCGGAGATGTCGGGCGTCGCAGCACTTTCGCCGATATCGGCCAAACGATCGCGCGTCATCTCGGCCTGGCGCCGGTGGCGACAGGCGAAGCATTCGGTCTTCCTGGATCTTGAACGTCAGGCGACGCGGCGGCGCTCGGACGCCGCTCTGCGCATGCGGGCGATCTCGCGCAGCCTGCGCGCATAGGAGGCGTCGCATTCCTTCTGCGCGCGCGCGATCAGGCCCTCGCC
>CAMFKC010000170.1 GCA_945956975.1 uncultured Methylocystaceae bacterium
CCCGATGTTGCGACGGACCGATTGGCGCGGCCGTCCCGACTGGCCGGTCTTATTCGGCGCCATTGCTATCGCTTTCGCACTGACACTCCTCAGCGGCGTCGGCCACATATTCTTCCAGACCGACGACTGGGTCGTGCGCGACGCCATGCTGTTCGATCTGGTGCGCCATTCCTGGCCGGTCGCTTATGTCGTGGACGGTGCGCCCGGCGTGATCCGCGCGCCGCTCGGCATGTATCTCGCGCCGGCCGCAGTCGGGAAGCTGGGCGGCCTCGCAGGCGCCCAAGCGGCGCTGTTCGTTCAGAACGCCGCCCTGCTTGCGCTGTGCATCTATCTGTTCGCCCGCAGCCTGCCTGCGGGCAGATCGCGTCTCGCCATGCTGACGCTGTTCGTCGCCTTCAGCGGCATGGACGCCATCGCCTGGCTGCGCCGCGAAATCGACGGAATCCCCGGCCTCGCCCTGCCCCATATCGAGCCGTGGCCGATCTTTTTCCAGTATTCCTCGAATGTCACAGAAATCTTCTGGACGCCGCACCACGGCCTCGCCGGTTGGGCGCTGGTGGCGGCCTATCTCGTCTGGCGCGAGGGCCGGATCAGAGCGCTGGCGATTGCGCCGCTGTGGGCCGCGAGCATCTTCTGGTCGCCGCTCGCCGCCATCGGGGCCGCGCCCTTCCTAGCCCTTGCCTTTATTTGCGACATCAGGGACGGCAAGCTGCGTCTGGCGGATTTCGCGGGCGCCGCTGCGATCGGCGTCGCGAGCCTGCCGGTGGCGATCTACCTTGGACGCGACACGGCGAACATCGAGAAGCATTTTCAGGACTTCACCGACCCGGCCGTGCTGCGCGCCTATTTCGCGATGATGGCGCTGGAAGTCGCTCCCTTGCTGGCGATCGCCGCGCGGGGGCGCGACCCGAAGGACGGGCGCGGGACGGTCGAATTCTGGTTGATGGCGGTCCTGCTGTTCACGATCCCCACTTACATGCTGGGTTTCGCCAACGACTTCGCCATGCGCGTGTCCATCCCGGCGCTGACGCTGCTGTGCGTGCGCTGCGTTCCGGGCCTGATGTCGCTCGGACGCGAACCGCTGACCCGGCGGGCGATCATGCTGGGCGTCGTCGCGATCGGCGCGGTCACGCCGGCGGTGGAGATCTGGCGCAACGTGACCGTGCCGGCGACGCCGGCCAGCGCGTGCAACGTGCTGGAATCGCTCAAGGATGGACCCTATGCGGGGTCGCCGGTCGACTATTACGTCGCCTCCAGCGCTTCATTTGCGCCATTCTCCAGCCTGTTCCGGGCGCCGTCCGAGACGCCGCTCGGCCGAACCATCACGAAATGCTGGCCTGGCCGGAAATTCGTCAACGCGCCATCGCCCAAGGCACACTAGTTCGCCCAAACAAAAAGGCCGCCCGGAGGCGGCCTTTTCTTATCGCCAAACCGGCTGGCGTCAGGCGGTCGCGCCAGCAGCCTTGGGCTCGGCGTAGATGTAGAGCGGCCGCGCTTTTCCATCGACGACTTCCGGCCCGATGACCACCTGCTCCACGCCGTCGAGGCCGGGCAGGTCGAACATCGTGTCGAGCAGGATGCCCTCCATGATGGAGCGCAGGCCGCGCGCGCCGGTGCGACGCTCGATCGCCTTGCGGGCGATGACGTTGAGCGCCTCGTCCTGGAACGTGAGCTCGGTATTCTCCATCTCGAACAGGCGCTGGTACTGCTTGACCAGCGCGTTCTTGGGCTCCGTGAGGATCTTCTTCAGCGCGTCCTCGTCGAGATCCTCGAGCGTCGCGATGACCGGCAGACGGCCGACGAATTCCGGGATCAGGCCGAACTTCAGCAGATCCTCGGGCTCGACCTTGCGGAACACCTCGCCCGTGCGGCGATCGTCGGGCGACTGCACCTTGGCGGCGAAGCCGATCGACGTGCCCTTGCCCCGGCCGGAAATGATCTTCTCGAGGCCCGAGAAGGCGCCGCCGCAAATGAACAGGATGTTGGTCGTGTCCACCTGCAGGAATTCCTGCTGCGGGTGCTTGCGGCCGCCTTGCGGCGGCACGGAGGCGACCGTGCCTTCCATGATCTTGAGCAGGGCCTGCTGCACGCCCTCGCCCGAGACGTCCCTCGTGATCGAAGGGTTGTCGGACTTGCGCGAGATCTTGTCGATTTCGTCGATATAGACGATGCCGCGCTGGGCGCGCTCGACGTTGTAGTCGGAGGCCTGCAGCAGCTTGAGGATGATGTTCTCGACGTCCTCGCCGACGTAGCCGGCTTCGGTCAGCGTCGTGGCGTCGGCCATGGTGAAGGGCACGTCGAGGATGCGCGCGAGCGTCTGGGCGAGCAGCGTCTTGCCGGAGCCGGTCGGGCCGATCAGCAGGATGTTGGACTTCGCCAGTTCGACGTCGTTGTGCTTGGTCGCGTGGTTGAGGCGCTTGTAGTGGTTGTGCACGGCGACCGACAGCACGCGCTTGGCCTGGAACTGGCCGATCACGTAATCGTCGAGGACCTTGCAGATTTCCTTCGGCGTCGGGATGCCGTCGCGAGTCTTGACCAGCGCGGACTTGTTCTCCTCGCGGATGATGTCCATGCAGAGTTCGACGCATTCATCGCAGATGAACACCGTCGGGCCCGCGATCAGCTTGCGGACTTCGTGCTGACTCTTGCCGCAGAACGAGCAGTAGAGCGTGTTCTTGGAGTCGCTGCCGCCGACCTTGCTCATATCCATCTCCTCGGGCCGACGCGCGCGGGCGAATCGGTCACAATCATCATCGATAACTTCGACGGCCTAACAAAAGGTAGAGCCGTCCTGTGCCCCCGGAACCACCGCGCATGGCCCGGCCTTCGCCTCCCTGCATTGTCTTCTGCGGACTTCCGCCAATGCAAACATGGCCGCGCCGGGGGATCAAGCGCAGGCCCGGCGGGGGCGGGCCATGTGGTCCGCGCCGTCGTAAATAGGCAACAATGCGTCGCCGCGCCCGTCAGCCGGCAGCCGCCGGCGTGGCCGCGGAATCGTCTGGCCGCTTCGTATAGACCTGATCGATCAGGCCGAATTCCTTGGCCTCCTCCGACGACATGAAGTGATCGCGATCCAAGGTGCGCTCGATCGTATCGTAGTCGCGGCCGGTATGCTTCACATAGACGTCGTTCAGGCGCTTCTAGATCTTCATGATGTCTTCGGCATGGCGAAGAATGTCTGAAGCCTGGCCCTGGAAACCGCCGGACGGCTGGTGAACCATGATGCGCGCATTCGGAAGCGCGAAACGCATGCCGGGGTCGCCCGCCGCGAGAAGCAGCGAGCCCATCGACGCGGCCTGGCCGACGCAAAGGGTCGAAACCTTCGGACGGATGAACTGCATCGTGTCGTAGATCGCCATGCCGGCCGTCACGACGCCGCCCGGCGAGTTGATGTACATCGACACTTCCTTCTTCGGATTTTCCGATTCCAGGAAGAGAAGCTGGGCGATGATGACCGAGGCCATGTGGTCTTCCACGGGGCCGGTCAGGAAGATGATGCGCTCGCGCAGCAGGCGGGAGTAGATGTCGAAGCCGCGCTCGCCACGGCTCGTATTCTCGATCACCTGCGGAATAAGATACTGATTATAAACCTCGATCGGGTCGCGCATCGCTGCCTCTGAATTCCTTGATTCGCGGGAGAGTAACATGCGTCCCGCTGGTTTCCGACCATAGATAGGCGCAGGCGGCGTTAAGAAAAAGGGCGCCAATGGGGAAGACATCGCGCAGCGTTGCCGACCCCGCGAACGAAAACGCCCCGCTGAGCGGGGCGTTCGCAGTCTCTTCGACTTGAGATATCAGGCCGCTTCGTCGGGCGCTTCCATCTTCATCAGTTCGTCCCGGGTCACGCGCTTGTCGGTGACCTTGGCCTGGCCGAGAATGTGGTCGATGACCTTTTCCTCGAACAGCGGCGCGCGGATCTCGCCTAGCGCCTGCGGGTTCTTGCGGTAATAGTCCCAGAGCTGCTGCTCCTGGCCGGGATAGGCCCGGATGCGCTCGATCAGCGCCTTGGTGACCTCGTCGTCCTCGACTTTCACGGCCGCCTTCTCGCCAACCTCGGCAAGCAGCAGGCCCAGACGGACGCGACGCTCGGCGATACGGCGATATTCCTCGCGCGCCTTCTCCTCGGTCGTGCCTTCCTGCTCGAACGTCTTGCCGCTGGCCGCTTGCTCGTTGACGATGGAGCGCCAGATGCCATCGAATTCGGCTTCCACCAGGCCCTGCGGCAGGTCGAAGCTGTAGCGGCCGTCGAGCGCGTCGAGCAGAGCGCGCTTGGTGTGGACGCGGGCGCCGCGGCCGAGGTCGGCCTCGATATTCGTGCGGACCGCCGCCTTGAACGCGCCGAGGTCGTCGAAGCCGAACTTTTTGGCGAATTCGTCGTCGATCGCGAGCTCGCCGGGGGCCGCAACGTTCTTGACCGTGACGTCGAACTCGGCCGCCTGGCCGGCGAGGCGGGCTGCAGCGTAGTTCTCGGGGAAGTTCACGGAAATCGTGCGGCTTTCGCCCTTCTTCATGCCCTCGATCTGCTCCTCGAAGCCGGGGATGAAGCTGCCCGAGCCGATGATGAGGTCGATGCCTTCGCCAGCGCCGCCCTCGAAGGGCTCGCCGCCGATCTTGCCGACGAAGTCGAGCGTGACCTTGTCGCCCTTGGCGACGACGGCTTCGGCGTCTTCCTTGTCGCTGAAGGGGCGCTGCTGGTCGGCCATGCGCTGGATCGCCTCGTCCACGTCGCTCTCGGCGACATCGACCACGATGCGCTCGACGGCGACGTCATCGAAGGAGCCGACCTCGATCGCCGGCAGGGTCTCGACCGCCACGGTGAAGGTGAAGTCGCCCTTGGCTTCCAGGACCTTCTCCATCTCCTCCTGGCCGCCGACGATGTCGAGGCGCGGCTCGCCGGCGAGACGAAGCTTGTTGTCCTCGACGATCTTGCGGTTGGCCTCGTTGACGGCCTCCTGCACGACGTCGCCCATGATCGACTTGCCATACAGGCGGCGGATGTGGCCGGTCGGCACCTTGCCGGGACGGAAGCCGTTGATCTTGACCTTGCCCTTCATCTCCTCGAGCTGGCTCTCCAGCTTCGCGGCGAGATCGGCCGCCGGCATCACCACCTTGTATTCGCGCTTCAGACCTTCAGCGCTCGTTTCCGTCACCTGCATCGGATGCAACCTTCTAAAATCTCTCGGGCGGGCCAAAAGCTGGCGCGCCGGACCTGGTGCGGGCGGAGGGACTCGAACCCCCATGCCTTTCAGCGGTGGAACCTAAATCCACTGCGTCTACCAGTTCCGCCACGCCCGCGTTTTGCGATCATCGACTGTCCGGCGCGCAAAAAGGCGCCGTCGGCCGGTCGCCCCGCCGCTTCGGGTGCGGCTCTATAGCAATGTGAAACCGCCCGCGCAGCAAAAAAATGCCAATCTCGCCGGCGCTCCCTATATCTTCGACCGGAATCGCCCGCTCAAGTCAGGAAGTCGGCCCCACAATGAACGCACCCGCCCGTCAGAACCCGTTCTTCGAGCCATGGACCGGTCCGTTCGAGCTGCCGCCCTTCGACCGGATCAGCACGGAAGACATTGCCCCCGCCTACGCGCGCGCCATGGCCGAGCATGACGCCGAAATCGCAGCCATCGTCGCCGATCAGGCCGCGCCGACGTTCGACAATACGATCGTGGCGCTGGAGCGGGCGGGCGCGGCGATGAACCGCGTCGGCGCCGTCTTCTGGAACCTGACCGGCACCGAATCGACCCCCGAGTTGCAGGCGATCGAACGGGATCTCGCCCCGAAGCTGGCCGACCATTATGCGGCGATCGGACTTAACGAGCCCCTGTTCCGCCGCGTGGAAGCCGTCTGGAAACAACGCGATGGGCTTGCATTGACGGGCGAGCAGAGACGCGTTCTCGATCTGACCTACGACAGTTTCGTCCGCTCGGGCGTGCTACTGGCGCCCGACCAGAAGCAGCGCTTCGCCGAAATCGCGAGCCGGCTGGCGACGCTCGGCGCCCAGTTCGCACAGAACATCCTGAAGGACGAAGCC
>CAMFKC010000171.1 GCA_945956975.1 uncultured Methylocystaceae bacterium
TGACGCATCGGCGTCTCCTGATTGAACAGGACAGAGCGCGCCGGAAAGTTGACGGGATGATTGAGCTTCTGGAGGCCGGTGAAGGCTTCGTTCTCCAGCGAGCCGCAAACGCTCAGCGCGCGCGCCTCGCAGCCGCGACACAGATCGCCGCAATCGCAATGTCCCTGCGCCCGCGTATCGACGCCGCTGAGGTGAACCATGCAATCCCCGTTTGTTGCCGCATACAATATCGCCATATGTGACCGGCAATTGGCGACATTGATTTACAGCAACGACCGATGACGACGCCAGCCTTCATTTAACGGGCCGGTTCTGCATCGGCCTGAATGCGCGGCAAGGCGATTATCGATGTTCACGGCAAGGGGACTCAAAGCAGCGGAGGCGCATCTCGCCTATCCGCTCGTCTCCTGCCGCTATCCCACTCTGTCGCTTGGCTTATGGACGAATTACGTGCGCGCGGCGGAAAGGGACGACGCCGCAGAACGCCTGATTTGCCTGGTGGATCGCCGCGATCGGCGGCACGCGATCTTCGCCTACGGCGTCGATAGGTCGCAGCACCGCGGAATGCTTCGCGTCGCGCATATCGCGACATTCCAGCTCGTCGGCGACGCAATCCATCGCGCCTTGCATCAGACGCTCGAAGACATCGCGCGGGCTCACGATTGCCGTGAAGTCGTGATCGAGACATGGACGGGATGCGATGATGTGGCCAGCGTTTCGCGCGGCTGCATGCCGCGCGTTGCAGGCCGCGTGTTAACGCTGGACACAAGCGTCGAGCACGTCGGCACGCTGAACTGATCTCCAGAATTCAGACGAGCGGCGCAATCATCGCGCCCGCCAGCGCGGCCGACAGAAGCGCGAAATCATGCAGGGCGAGCATCGACCGCGTGGGCGCGCCATCGCGATAGATCCACTGCATCAGACCCGCGTTGGCGAGCGACCAGCCGACGCCCGCGCAGGCCAGCGCGAGACCGATCGATGTCGCGGCGGCGCCAGATGAGAACAGCGCCGCGCCAGCGACGAGGATTGCGAGACCGAGGACGAGCGCGAATGCCGGCTGCGGCTCCGCACCCGTGAAGCGGATAATGGCGGCTGGCGCGTACATCGCCACGAGGTGCCAGGCGATGACGCCGCCCACCGCCGCAGACGCGACGCCGCAGGCAACCAGCGTCGGCGCGGCGCGCGCCATCAACAGCGTCATCACGAACCAGGCGATGGCGCCGATGATGGTCGCCGCGATAAAGCCGTTGAGCGCCGGGGCCGGACGCTGCGCCGGCCGTTGCGGCGCGAGCGCATGCGGCAGCGTGACGGCGATGACGAGCGCTACGAGATCGACAACGCCTGCGGCCGCCAGCGTTGCGGCGTCAGCAAAAGGCCCTGCCCATTCCCCCGCGAAGAACATGACGCCCGGCGCCAGCAGCGCCGCAAGCGCGCCGCCCGCGAAAACGACCGCGCCGCCGCGCGCGCCTTGCGCGCCGGCCGCCGCCGCATGGCGATAGAACAGAGCGAAACCGTGTGCGAGGCCAAGCCAGAGGGCGCCGACGCACAGCGGCGCAAACAGGCCGCGCATCGCCGACCAGGCCGACAGCGCGCCGCCTGCGACTCCCAGGCTCGCGCCGAGCGAGAAAGCGGCGCGGCGACCGAAAGCGTCGAGCAGAAAGGATGCTGGGAAGGTTGCGAGGGCCGCTCCAAGCAGGGTCAACGCATAGGGCAACCCAGCGAGCGCCGGGCGCGGCGCGGTCGCAGCAGCCGCCAGCGGCAGGGCCGACAGCACCAGCGTCTGCGCGAGGATCGCAAGGCCGAATCCGGACGTCAGGCGCGCCAGAGCTTCGCCGCCCTTTGCCTCCTCGCCCGGCGCGCAGACGCAGTCGAGCCGGCCTGCCCGTCCTGCCGCGGGGTCGAGGTCGGCGTAGCTCATGAGTTCTTCTTGTCGAGATCGTCGTCGAACAGGACGCGCGAGGCGGCGCCGTCCAGATCGTCGAATTGCCCGCTGCGCAGCGACCAGACGAAAGCGATGAGACCGACGAAGCCGAGAGTCAAAGCAACGGGCACGAGATAAACGAGAATGTTCACGCCACCGCCCCCGCATTGGACCGCACGTTTTCAGATGCGCGCGCATGTGGCTGATGCGGCGCGCGATCCTTGTCCGCGCCTGCGCCCGCCCGCAATGCGTTGGCGGTGACGATGAGCGAGGACCCGGACATCGCGAGCGCCGCGATCAGCGGCGTGACATGGCCGGAGATGGCGAGCGGCACGGCGACCGAATTGTAGATCACGGCGATCCAGAGATTCTGACGCATGAGATTGCGCGCGACCCGCGACAATTCCAGAGCATGCGCGACCGGCGCGAGATTTTCGCCGAGGAACACGGCGTCTGCCGAGGCCTGCGCCACGTCGGCGGCGCTCACGGGCGACAGGGACACATAGGCGGCGGCGAGCGCGGGTGCATCGTTGAAACCGTCGCCGACCATCAGCGCCTTGCGTCCCTCAGCCTTCAGCGTTTCGAGCCGTGCGACCTTGTCGGCAGGCTTTGCGCCGCCCGTGCAACTCGAAATGCCCAGCGCATCGCCAATCGCTTGCGTCGCTGCAGCTGAATCGCCGGAGATGATCTCGATTGCATATCCGCGTCGCTTGAGCGCCTCCACGGTGGCGACCGCGTCAGGGCGGAGCGTCTGCCGGATTCGGAACACGGCTGTTTCGTTGCCGCGCCGATAGCAGATGGCCGAGGCGCCTTCGTCGAGCGCTTGAGCCATCGCGGCGACGTCCAGGCCACAGAAGGCCGCGCTGCCGAGACGCGCCTCCATGCCGTCGACATCCGCCATCACGCCGGCGCCGGCTTCTTCGCGCGCGCCGTCGTAGGGCGCGCCCATCGGCCGCTCTTGAGCCAAGGCGCGCGCGAGCGGATGGCGCGACGACCGCGCCAGACGCGCGGCGCACTCGACCAGATGCTGAGGAAGGTCATGCGCATTGGCGACGCGCGGTTCTGGCAGGGTCAGCGTGCCCGTCTTGTCGAAGACGACCGTGTCCGCGTCCGCCAGCCGCTCGATCGCGTGGCCACCGTTGAGCAGCACGCCCGCGCGGAACAGCGCGCCCGAAGCTGTCACATGCACCGCGGGCACGGCGAGCGCCAGGGCGCAGGGACAGGTGATGATGAGGACGGCGATCGCCGTGACAATCGAATCGTGCGCCGATGCGCCCGCAATCAGCCAGCCTGCGAGGGTCGCCGCCGCCGTCACATGCACGACGGGCGCGTAGATCTTCGAGGCCCGCTCGGCGAGACCGACATAATGCGAGCGTGCGCTTGCGGCGTTTTCGAGCAGGCGCTCGATCTCGTCGAGAAAGCCGCCCGAGCCGACCGCACGCGCTCGCACCTTCAGCGCGCCCGAAAAATTCAGCGTGCCGGAAAACACCTCCGCGCCTTCGCCGATCGCGCACTGGCGCGTCTCGCCGGTCACGATGCTCTCGTCGATCTCACTCGAGCCGGACACCACGGAGCCATCGACGGGAATGCGTTCGCCCGGCCGCACCAGCACGACGTCGCCCGCCACGATCCGTGCGGTCGGAACCTGCGTCACCGAGCCGTCGGCGTTCACGCGCGCGGCCAGCGGCGAGCGCAACGCGGCGATATTGCCGGCGACGGCCCGCGTGCGCTGGCGCATCATCTGTTCGAGATAGCGCCCGCACAGTAGGAAGAAGATCAGCATCAGCGCGCTATCGAAATAGGCGTTGTGCTGGTGGTTGGCGGTCTCGACCAGGCTCATGCCGAGCGCCAGCAGAATGCCGAGCGAGATCGGCACGTCCATGTTGAGCGCATGGCGTTTCAGCGCAGCAAGCGCGCTCGTGAAGAACGGACGTCCCGAGAAGGCTGCCGCCGGCAGCGCGATCAGCGCCGACAGCCAGTGGAACATGTCCCGTGTCTCCGGCGTGATGTCGGAGATATTGCCGGCCCAGACCGAAACGGACAGCAGCATGACGTTCATGCCGGCGAAGCCAGCGACCGCGAGGCAGCGCAGCAGGTATTTGGCATGTTCCGCGTCGCGCGATTCCGCTTCGGCGAGTTCGAAGGGATGGGCGACGTAGCCCATGCGGCGGAGCTGGTCGACGGCGAGCGCAGGATCGAGCGCATCGTCCTTCCAGCCGAGCGCCAGGCGGGAGTTCGAGTAATTCACTCGCGCCTTTTCGACGCCGGGAATTTTCTTCATCGCCTGCTCGATCTCGACGATGCAGGCCGCGCAGGTCATGCCGTCGATCGCGAAGTCGATCCCGCGCGCGCCGTCGTCGGTCTGACGCACGAAGCCGGAGAGATCGACGTCGATCGACATGGCGCTCAGTTCAATGTGATGCGGTTGCGCGACTGGAACATCACTTTGGCGTCGCGCGACGCGGTCAGTTCGAGTTCCCACGCGCCTGCGGTCGCCGCGGCCTCGCCGCTGTAGACGCCCGGCGCCGTCTCGACGAGTTCAATCGGATGGTCGCGCTTGACGTCCGCTGGCGCAGCCAGGAGCGCATGCACCTTCATGCCGGCGAGCATGGCCCCTGCGGCGTCGCGCGCCTGCACCTCGATGTGCGCCTTGCCGGCGGGCGAGCGCGTCACCTGCCCGTCCACTTTCCAGCCGCGCGCTTCCTGCTCGCGCGCCTCGCGGATTGCTGCGTTATAGGCGATCCCCTTTTCGTAGGGATGCGCCGTCACTTCGCCGCTATGCGTCGTGAGCGCATACCGGATCATCACGACGTTGACCCCGGCGACAATGCCGAAGAAGGCGATGAGCATGGCCAGCACGTGGAGTCCGGTCAGACGGAATTCGGCCTTGTCGCTTTGTGAAACTGCGTTTGCTTCTGGCAATACGGTCGGCATGCTGCGTCCTCACGCTTGTCTCACGGCGCCCGGAAGAAGTCCTTCGCGGTCGCCACAGTCTTTCCCGCCTCGTCGGTCAGCACGAAACTCAGCGGCGTCGAATTGCCCTGCGGCGCCGCCGTCCCGCTGAACACCAGTAGACGCGTTTCGCGGGTCTGGTCTGGACCTATATCAAGGTCCTCGAGCCCTTTTTGGTCCTTGCTCTCGCCCACGATCTCGAACCGCGAGCCGGGCAGGCCCTCGACCGTCAGCCGGAAACGACGCGGGATCGGCGCCATGTTGGCGAAGCGCACCGTGTAGCCGTTGCGGATCTCGCCGGTCGAAAGCGTCACGAACAGCGGATTGCGGTCGTGGATGACCGAAATTCCGCTGTCGGCCCGCGTCAGCAGCTTGCCCGCCATCAACCCGCCGATCCCGAGAATGAGGACGGTGTACAGCACCGTCCGGATGCGCACCGGCTGGAAGACGTTTGGCAGCCCCGCCAGACGACGCTTGATGTTCACATCGGTATCATAGGCGATCAAGCGCTCGGGGCGGCCGATCTTGCGCATCACGTTGTCGCAGGCGTCGATGCACAGCCCACACTGGATGCAGCCCATGTTCGGCCCGCCGCGAATGTCGACGCCGGTCGGGCAGACGGCGACGCACTGCCCGCAGTCGATGCAGTCGCCCGCCTGTCCGCCCGTCGCCCGCACGGCCTTTGCCTTTTTGACCGACATGCGCTGCTCGCCGCGGTCGTAGCGATAGGTGACGTTGAG
The DNA here is from genome assembly GCA_945956975.1 of uncultured Methylocystaceae bacterium. Lineage (GTDB taxonomy): Bacteria > Pseudomonadota > Alphaproteobacteria > Rhizobiales > Beijerinckiaceae > JAJXWB01. The sequence continues at coordinate 5,614 of CAMFKC010000171.1, forward strand.
CGCGTTCTCGTCAGTGAGTGCGGCCTGGATGCGCGGCCAAGGGCACATGTAGAGGCAGACCTGCTCGCGCATGAAGCCGGCGAGAATGTAGGTCGTGGCCGTCAGAATGCCGATCCAGATGTAGGCGATCGCCGGCGCGTGGAAGGTGGCGAGTTGGCGCACCAGGGTCGGCGCATCGTTGAAGTAGAGCACCCAGGCGCCGCCGGTCCACCAGGCGATGGCGAGCCACAGCGCGTGCTTGACGGTCTTTTCGGCGATCCGCTGGACGTTCCATGGGCCGGCGTCCTTGCGCATGCGTTCGCGCCGGTCGCCTTCCGCCAGCCGCTCGATGGCCAGGAACAGGTCGGTCCAAACGGTCTGCGGGCAGAGGTAGCCGCACCACACGCGGCCGGCGAGCGCGTTCATCAGGAA
>CAMFKC010000172.1 GCA_945956975.1 uncultured Methylocystaceae bacterium
GTCGGGAACGATGCCCAGCCCGACCTCGTTGGCGACGACGATCGTCAGTCCGCGGCGCGCGGCCAGAGCCTTCGTGAGCGCGGCGCGCTCGGTTGCGAGATCCGCGCCGGCGAGCAGCCGGTTTGTCAGCCAGAGTGTCAGGCAATCGACCAGCACAGGCTCGCCCTCGGCAATTTCGCTCAGCGCAGCCGCGAGCGAATGGGGCGCCTCGATCGTGCGCCAAATCGCGCTGCGCCGCGCGCGATGCGTCTCGATCCGGGCGCGCATTTCGTCGTCCATCGCCTCGGCCGTCGCAATATAGCTGCAGGGCCGCTGAAGCGCAGCGATCCGCGACTCCGCATACGTGCTCTTGCCCGATCGCGCGCCGCCCAACACGAGGACAAGGCCCGCGCCCTTGCCCGCGGGCGCCGGGGGTGTATCGGTTTCGGGCGCAGATGTGGGTTGCGGCATCGCCAATTGATACATCAGCGCGGCGGGGTCCGGAAACCGGGCCTTGTGAAGCCTGCGCCGGCGCTTCCTTTTGGACCTCGCAAAGGCCTTGGTCCTGCCCGTATAAGGAAGCCATGAGCGAAAAAACCAAGATTCGCGTCTGCGTGAAGTGCCGTGCGGCCGGCGAGCCGAAGGGCCCGATCGAGGATCGGATGGGATCTCACCTCTATCGGGAGGTGCTCGCGGCCGCCGCAGGGGCTGATGATCTCGAGATCGTGCCGGTCGAGTGCCTGAAGGTCTGCGTGCGGCCTGTCACCATCACGCTTTCGGCGCCAGACAAGTGGACATGGCTGTTCGGCGACTTTCCGCTTGGCTCGGCAAGCGACATTCTGTCTGCCGCCCGGCTTTATGCACAGACGTCCGACGGCCTGATCGCGAAGGATGAAATGCAGCCGGCGCTGAAGCTCGGCCAGATCGCCCGCGTGCCGCCCGGCTGAATGGCGCCCCTCTAGGAGGCTTCCATCATTGTTCGCTCCTCCGCGGTCACATCGGGCATGACGCCGAACCAGTCGCGGAAGGCGGGCCGCGCCTGCTGGATGAGCATGCCCAGTCCATCCACCGCAACATTGCCGCGCGCGCGCGCCGCCGCCAGCAGCGCCGTTTCCAGCGGCGTATAGACGATGTCGTTGACGAGGGCGTCGCCCGGCAGCGCATCCAGCGCAAGATCCAGCGGCTCTTGCCCAATCATGCCGTTGCTCGTGGTGTTGACGAGCAGCGCGGCGCCCGCAAGCGCATCGGCGCGCTCATCCCACCGCACGGCGGTCGCTTTCGGTCCGAACTCGGCCGTGAAGGCCTGCGCGCGTTCGAACGTCCGGTTGACCACCCGCACCTCCGGCGCGCCGTCTTCCAGAAGCCCATAGACGACGGCCCTCGCACCGCCGCCGGCCCCCAGCACCACGGCCGGCCCGCGCGCCGCGCGCCACCCCGGAGCCGCCGCCCGCAACGCCTCCATGAAGCCGAAGACGTCGTAGTTGAACGCAGCCAGGGAGCCGTCCGGCCGAACGACGACGCAATTTGCGGCGCCAATCGCTCGGGCCGCCGGATCGACATGGTCTGCAATCCGCACGATGCCTTCCTTGTGCGGCAGAGTGACGTTGCAGCCCGCGAAATTGAGCGGCGCGAGGGCGCGCAATGCTGCTTCCAGCCGCTCCGGCGATACCGGCAGCGGGGCGTAATAGCCGGAGAGCCCAAAGCGGCGGATCCAGGAATTATGCAGGCGCGGCGATCGGGAATGCATCACGGGCCAGCCCATGACTCCGGCGAGACGGAAGGTTGCGGTATGCGACATGCATGTCGCTTAGCCGAGGCGGTCCCGCATTTCCAGTCGCCGGGCAGGCATGCGCAGGCAAGGATTGTAGAAGCCTGCATATGCAGATATCGTCGCCGCCATGACTTTCGGCCCAGTTCCCTCCCATGTCTGCACGGCCGCCCGTGTGCGCAAGGCGAGCCGGCGCGTATCTCAGATCTACGATCGAGAACTCGAACCCTATGGCCTCACGGTCACACAGTTTGGCCTGCTTGCGCAATTGCGCGCAGGGCCCGGCGTGACCATCGGCGCCCTGGCGGAACGGATGGTCATGGACGCCACAACCCTCTCCCGTAACCTGCGGCCACTCGAGCGTCGTAGCCTGGTGCTGGCCGAATCCGACCGCGACGACGGACGCGTGCGCAAGCTCAAACTGACTGCGCAAGGGCATGCAGCGCTGGATCGCGCGCTCGTGGGCTGGCGCGCAGCACAGGATCACATCGCAGCGGCGCTCGGCGCCAAAGAGATGCAGGCGCTGAACACGGCGCTGGACAACGCCCTCGATCGACTTGCGGGCTGAAGCCGCGCCCCGTTCAGACAGGACCGACCGATGCTCGCGCCCAACACGCAAAACCCGCTGCTCTCAGGACCGATCCTGCCGACGCTGCTGCGACTTGCCTTGCCCAATATGGGCGCGATGGTCGCGACTTCGCTCGTCGCCATCGCGGAAACCTCCTACGTCGGCATTCTCGGCACGTCGGCGCTGGCAGGCCTCGCGCTCGTGTTTCCGATCGTCATGCTGCAGCAGATGATGTCCGGCGGCGCGATGGGCGGTGGCGTTTCGTCCTCGATCGCCCGCGCGCTGGGCTCGGGCGACGAAGCGCGCGCGCGCTCGCTCGCCGTGCATGCCGCCATCATCGGGCTCGGCGCAGGCCTTTTGCTGGCGGTCCTCGTCCTTGTCTTCGCCGCCGATGTGTTTGCCCTGCTCGGCGGGCGGGGGCCATCGCTTGGCGAGGCCGTTGCCTACGCGCGGGTCTACGCCTTCGCCATCGTCGGCGTCTGGCTGACGAATACGCTTGCGTCCGTCGTGCGTGGCGCGGGGAATATGAGGGTTCCCTCGCTCACCATCTTCAGCGCAGCGGTCATGCAGATCGTCGTGGGGGGCGCGCTCGGCCTCGGTCTTGGTCCTTTCCCGCGCGTCGGCATGGCGGGCGTCGCCTTCGGTCAGGTCGCTTGCTTCACCGCCGCCGCCTCCTTTTTGCTGTGGTTTTTGTGGACAGGCCGCGCGCGTGTGAAATTCGGTTTTGCCGGCGTTGAACTTCGCCGAGAATTGTTCGGCGACATCCTTCGCGTCGGCGCGCTCGCCTGCATTGCCCCGATCCAATCGGTGGCCACGGTCCTCATCGTCACGCGGCTCGTTGCACATTTCGGGACCGAAGCGCTCGCAGGCTACGGAATCGGCGCACGCCTTGAATTCCTGCTGATTCCGATTGCCTTCGCCATCGGCGTCGCCTGCGTGCCCATGGTCGGCATGGCAATCGGCGCCGGCGAGGTGTCTCGCGCGCGAAAGGTCGCGTGGACGGGCGGCGTCGTGTCGGCAATCATGCTCGGCGCAGTCGGGTTGTTTTTTGCCGCCTTCCCGCACCTTTGGTCGCGCATGTTCACAAGCGATCCGGCAGTGCTCGAATCCGCCCGCATCTATCTCGTATGGTCGGGACTCGCCTATTCCTTCTTCGGCATGGGCCTTTGCCTCTATTTCGCCTCGCAGGGCGCAGGCAAGGTTCTGGGCCCTGTGCTCGCCGGCACAATCCGCCTCGTGGTCGTGATTGCGGGTGGCCTGTGGCTGACGTCCTGGGACTCGCCGCAATGGATGATGTTCATCGTCGTCGCGCTGTCGATGGCGGCCTACGGCCTGTCGACCGCGGGCTTCATCTGGATGACGCCGTGGGGGAAGAAGGCGTAGGCGAGGATTGTCATACCGGCCGCAGCGAAGCGAAGAGTCGGGATCCAGGGTCGTCCGAGCCGTGCTGGGTCCCGGATCGCCTGCTGCGCAGGCGTCCGGGATGACAGCGCGCGCTAGAAGGACACGCAAATCTTCCCGAAATGCCCCGCGTCCTTCATGCAGCGCAGCGCATCGGGAAGCTGATCGAATGTAAAGGTCTTGTCGATCACCGGCTTCATGCCTGCCTTGTCGATCGCCGCTACCATGCCCTCGAACATTTCGCGCGAGCCGACCGACAGGCCAATCATCCGCAGGTTCTTGCCGAACAGCGTGGGCATGGCGATCTGCTGCGAGAAGCCCGAAAGCACGCCGATCACCTCGATGCGCCCGCCGACTTTTGCGGCTTCCAGCGACTGGTTCAGCGTGCCCGCGCCGCCGACCTCCACGACATGGTCGACCCCTGCGCCGCCGGTCAGTTCCAGCGCCGCCTTCGCCCATTCGGGTTGCGTCTTGTAGTTGATCGTCTCGTCCGCGCCCAAGGCCTTCGCGCGTTCGAGCTTTTCATCCGACGAAGACGTCACGATCACGCGCGCGCCCGCCATCTTCGCGAATTGCAACGCGAAAATCGACACGCCGCCGGTGCCCTGCACGAGCACGGTCTCGCCCGCCTTCAACTCGCCTTCCACCATCAGCGCGCGCCAGGCGGTGAGGCCCGCGCAGGGCAGGGTGGCGGCTTCCTCGAACGACCACCCCTTCGGAATGGGCGAGACCGCGTCCGCTTTGGCGACGAACTCCTCCTGCAGCACGCCGGGCAGAGGCCCGCCGAGCGGGCGCGAGCGCTTGTACGCATCCGGCCGTCCCTCGATCCACCCTTCGAAGAACATTGGGCAGACCTTGTCGCCCGCCTTCACGCGCGTCACGCCCTCACCGACCGCGATCACCTCGCCCGCGCCGTCCGAAAACGGAATGAGCGGCAGGCGGCGCGTGCCGCCCATGCCCTGCACCGTCAGGAGATCGCGATAATTCACGGAGGCGGCGCGCATGCGCACGAGCGCTTCGCCCGCTCCGGGCCGGCGCGCTTCCGTCTCGATCATCTTCAGATGATCGATGCCCCATTCGCCCTCGACTTGCCACGCGCGCATCAACTTACTCCGCAGCGGCGGCGTGCGTGACGACCATGTTCGCCATGCGCCGCGTGATGATGGCTTCCGCGTCGGCGACGATGCGGTCGACGAGTTCCTTCACCGTGGGAATGTCGTGGATCAAGCCCTGCACCATGCCGGCCGACCAGATGCCGGCGTTGACGTCGCCGCTCTCCAGTCCCGCGCGGCCCCGCACGCCTGCGACGAGATGCTTCACGTCCTCGAAGGCTGCGCCGCGCTTCTCGGCCGCCACCACTTCCATGCTGACCGCGTTCTTCGCGACGCGCGCGGTATTGTGCATGGTGCGGAAGATCAGCTCCGTCGCGCGCTCGTCGTTCGCCACCATCTGCTGCTTGAAGGCCTCATGGATCGGCGCTTCCTTGGTCGCGCAGAAGCGCGTGCCCATGTTGACGCCGTCGGCGCCGAGCGCCAGCGCCGCCGCCAACCCGCGCCCGTCGCCGAAGCCGCCGGACGCGATCATCGGGATGGTGATCTTGTCCGCCGCGCAGGGGATGAGGATGAGGCCGGGAATGTCGTCCTCGCCCGGATGGCCCGCGCATTCGAACCCGTCGATCGAGATCGCGTCCACGCCCATGCGCTGCGCGGAAGCCGCATGCCGGACCGCAGTGCATTTGTGGATGACCTTCACGCCGTTCTTCTTGAAATCGTCGACGTGCTCCTGCGGCTTGTAGCCGGCCGTCTCGACGATCTTCACGCCGCCCTCGATGATCGCGCGGCGATATTCGGCATAGGGCGGCGGATTGATGGAGGGCAGGATTGTGAGGTTCACGCCGAACGGCTTGTCCGTCATTTCCCGGCAGCGCTTGATCTCCTTCAGGAGATCGTCGGGCGTCGGCTGCGTCAGCGCAGTGATGAAGCCGAGCGCGCCGGCGTTCGCCACGGCGGCGACGAGTTCAGCGCGCCCCACCCACTGCATGCCGCCCTGCACGATCGGATGCTGCACGCCGAACATTTCGGTGAAACGGGTCTTGAGCATGTTTTCCTCGCTTTGTCGTTCGTCGTTTCTTCGTCGTTGTCTCCTTCTCCCCGCGAGCGGGGAGAAGGTGGCGCGAAGCGCCGGATGAGGGGCCAAAGGACCGGTATGCACACCAGTCGTGGGGGGGGGCGGGGCGGCCCCCCGCCCCCCCGGGGGGGGGGGGGGGGGGGGGGGGGGGGGGGGGGGGGGGGGGGGGGGG
>CAMFKC010000173.1 GCA_945956975.1 uncultured Methylocystaceae bacterium
GATCTTGGCTTCGTATTCCTGCGCGCGACGCGACCACATCGTGCGCTTGATCCGCGCGCGTCCGGTCAGCGTGTCCAGCGACTTGGTGATGACCGGACCCTCGGCGAGCTTGCGCATGCCGACGCTTACGACCTTCGGGGTCGGAACCTTCAAGATCATCTTGTCCTTGACGAAGCTGATCACGAAGAGCTCGAGCTTGAAGCCTGCGACTTCCTGCTCTTCGATCGCAATGATCTGGCCGACGCCGTGCGCCGGATAGACGATATGCTCGTGCGTCTTGAAGCCGAGCTTCTGGCTGGCGGGCTTCGCCGGCTTCTGCTCGGGCGCAGGCGCCTTTGCAGGCGCTGGCTTCGCAGCGGCGGGGGCAGGGGCGGGAGAAGTGATTTTTTTCTGGGTCACCGGGTTTTGTTCGCTCGTCTCTCGAGGCTGCATCGCCGGCGCGGGAGACGCCGGTCTCGGATCGGGCGCGGCGCGGACGGGCGTGGGCGCGGGCGCTGCGGCAGCAACGGGAGCGGCCGTTTCGGACCGGACCAATTGAACCTTGGCGCGCACGCCGGCCTGTTCGACCGGCTTCTGTTCTGTCGCTGGAATTGTCTTGATGTTGTCTACCGCCTTCTTGATCTGTGGCTGCTTCGCCTTCTCCTGCGTCGCTTCCTTCACGGCCACTGCAACGCGGCTCTTGTCGGTCTTGGATTTCGTCGGCTTCGGCGCGCGCATGGCCGCGCCATCCTTGACCGACTTGGCGACCGCCGCCGCCTTGCGCGTATCGGCAGGCTTGGCCGTGGCCTTTACGGGCGTGCGGGCGGAGGTCGCGGCCTTCGCCTTTGATTTCGCGGCAGCGGCCTTTCCGGCGGAAGGCTTTGCGGCGGCAGCCTTGGCCGCAGCCGTCTTCGCTGCGGCGGCCTTGCGGACGGCCGCCTTCGCAGCAGCGGCCTTAGCGGCGGCGGACTTCGCCTTGCTCGCGGCGGTCTTTGCGGCGCTTGTCTTCGTCGTCTTGGCGGCAGCAGCCTTGGTCTTGGCGGCGCTTGCGGTCTTCGTTTTCGATGCCGACACGCTTTTCACCTTGCTCGTCTTCGTCTTGGCGGCGGCTTTCGCCGTCGTCGCCTTGGCGGTCGTCCGCTTCAACTTGGCGGCGTCAGCCTTCTTGCTGGCGGCGGTCTTCGCGGACTTGGTCGATTGCTTCCTGGACGGCATACGCAGCGCACTCCTTGCTCAGCCCGGGGCCGAGCCCCGACGCTTCACGACAGCCCGAAACGCAGGCCGCCGGCGCGGCCCCGCGAACGGCGGACCCGGCGCACAGTCTGGAAATGAGGAAACCGCTGCCGTCGGCGCGAAGCTTGCCTCGCGCTCGCCCATAACATTCCGCAGCCGCCTAGCGGCGCGAACCATCGCGGGTGGTACCTGTCAAACGACTGATAGGTCGCGGATTTCTGTGACTGTTAAAAATGTGTATATCACAGAAATCCGCAAAAATCAAAGGTCCCGGCCACGCACGCGGTCTCGCCGGGGAGCAAGGTTAACCCCGGGTCGCACAAAAAGCTCGGAAACCTGGCAACAACGCGATCAATCACCCTCGCCCGGCTTGTCCGAGAAGTAATTCTTGAACTTGTCGGGCTTGCCGTCGAATTCCTTGGCGTCGGACGGCGCATCGCGCTTCACGGTGATGTTGGGCCAGTTGGGCGCAAGATCGGCGTTGATCTTGAGCCATTGCTCGAGACCCGGCTCCGTATCCGGCTTGATCGCTTCTGCCGGGCATTCCGGCTCGCAGACGCCGCAATCGATGCATTCGTCGGGATGGATGACGAGCATGTTCTCGCCCTCGTAGAAGCAGTCGACAGGGCAGACTTCCACGCAATCCATATACTTGCACTTGATGCAGTTCTCGGTGACCACATACGTCATTGCAGGCTCCCGGCGCGCGCCCGCGCCTCAAACATCGCGAACTGCTACCCGCTTTGACCGGGCTGCGCAAGAACTCGGCGCGATGTCAGGATGACGCATCGCCTGCGGCGATGTCCTCGTAAAGCAGGCGCGCTTCCTCGTAGGGCCCCCGACGGGCGCCGGTCGCCACGATCCGAATCAGCCTGACGTCGCGGGCGAGCCCGATCGTCAGCACGTCGCCGGCGCGCACCGCCTTTGCCGCCTGTGTGATTCGCTGGCCGTTCAACCGCACATGGCCGTCCGCGACAAGTTGGGCGGCCGCAGTCCGGGTTCGCGCCATACGCGCGAACCACAACCATTTGTCGAGCCTCTGGCGATCCGCTTCAGCCTGCGTCATCGCGCGGCAGCGTCGGGCAAAGGCGCTTGCGGCGCAAGGGGTTCAGCTGACCCGGCGGCGCAGCACGGCGTTGGCCGCGGACTTGGCCGCCGCCCGCATCGAGCGGGCGAACCGTTCGCGCCGCACTGCGGCTGGAAAGGCCCGCGCACGGGCCGGATCCACTCCCACAAGCAGATCGAACATGGCCTGTCGCGCCGGCCAAAGCCGGTCGATCATCGGATGGTTGGCGATGGCGCAGGAATCGGTGATTCGCACATTCGGGTCGGCAAGCTGCCGCTCGGCAAGCCGCCGCGTCAGCTGGACGCCCGGCGAATAACGCGCATAGCGCTCGTCGTAGGTCGTCTTCCAATAATAGGCGCGATCCGCGCTACGCAGGACGATGGCCATGGCGATCGGCCGGCCCTCGACCGCGATCCAGTCGATCCGGCACTTCCCCGCGCGCGCAAGCTGTCGCAAGGCCGCCCGCAGGAACGCGGCGTCGCCCGCGTCGCTCAGGAACGCCGTGCGCCGCCGGCCCTTCCAGCCCGCCTGCTCCAGCGCCAGAAACCATTCCGACGCGTAGCGGATGTTGCCGGGGTCGGAGGCCGACCCGAACACGACATCGCCGGCCTCGGCGAGCCGGCGGGCAAGACGGTCCATCTCGCGCGCGCGCTTGCGCGATGCGCGATGCCGTTCGCCCGTTTCCACATCAATCGTGGGTCGCAGCGCTGCGCGCTGGTGATGGTTCAGGCCGGCGCACCCGAGCCCATGCGCTGCGCAGCGGTCGGCGATCAGCCGGCTCGCCTCTCCGCCGTCCACCAGATCGCGAAACACCAAGGCGGAATGACCAAGACGCCGCTCCCGCAGCCAGGCGAGCACAGCGTCCACCGAACGCGCCGCCGCAAGACGGTCGATCAGCGGGGCGCCGAGCGCGCTGTGCTTGTATTTCCAGGTGCGAGCGACGTCGCCGAGCACGCCGAAGCGGCCCTGTTCGAAACCCCACACGCCGATCATGCGGGCCCGCGGTTCGCTCCCGGCGCCTTGCCAGACCACGGCCATGACCGGCCGCTGGCTCGCCGGCAGGTGGAGCATGGCCGTCAGGGCGAAATCCGGCTCCATGAATGGATTAGGCTCGAGGGCGCGCCGGGCGAGGTCCCGCCAGTCCGCCCGGTAGGCCTCGAGTTCATCCGCGGTCAACGCTTCGACGAGCGTCTCTCCCTCGGCTGAACGAAGCCGGCTTGCCGCTGAAGGCCCCTGACCACCGATGAACCGGCGAACCTCGTCCGGCCAATGCTGCATCGACATGAGGCGCCAGAAATGCGCTGCCATCGCGTTCCCTCTTCACGATGGGTGCATTCAGGGCGCATGTGTCCCGGATCGGGACGACGGCGCCTCAAAACCCGTCGCTGGGAATTCACGCTACAAATCGCAGGCCAGCTGGCAGAGAAATCATCCAGAAACAGTGACTTGGCTATTGGGCGAGCAGTCCGCCGGGCGTTAGCGCCAGAGGATTTTCGAGCAGCGCCGCCTTGTCCGGCGTATCAGCGCGGACCTCGCCGACCGCCGCGGCAAACAATCGTTCGACAAACTCCTGCGCCAACCCGTCGACGATCAGGACGATTCGGGTGCGCCGATCCGCGTCCGGCCATCCCGCAAGCCTGACCGCGGGATGGAAGAGATGCTGGACGCCATGGATGACCACGGGCCTGTCCGGATCGTCGGCCAAGGCCACAATGCCCTTGACCCGAAGGAGCTTCGGCCCGTGCGCATGGCGCAGCAGATCCAGAAATATTTCGAAGGCGCGCGGATCGAGCGGGGCGTCGCGGGTTAGGCAGAAGGCGCGGATCGATGCGTCGTGCCGGTTCGGATCATGGGCATGATGGTGGTCGTGGCCATGATTGTGGCCGCCGTGATGATGATGATCGCGGCCCTCGAAAGCTTCGGCGCGCAGCCAGGCCGCAACATCGGGGATCTTGCTGTCGGCCGAGAACAGCCCCGCAGAAAACAGGGCCTTGGCCGTCGCCTCGCCTTTTGCCGCCTGAAGCCGCGGTGCGCCGGGGTTGAGTTCGTCCAGCCGTAGACCAAGCTCCACCGACAGCGCCGCTGCTTCGGGCAGGTCCGTCTTGGTCAGCACGATCCGGTCTGCGACGGCGGCCTGCCGGAGCGCCTCTCGATGGCGGGCCATTGTGGCCAGTCCGTTGACCGCATCCACCGTGGTGATCACGCCATCCAGCTTGTAACGCAACGCCAGATAGGGATGGCCCATCAGGGCGTTCAGGATCGGCGCAGGATCGGCAAGCCCGGTTGTCTCGATCACGACCCGCCGGAACGGCTTGATCCGACCGTTGTCCAGTCGTCGCAGCAAATCCTCGAGCGCCTGCACGAGATCGCCGCGGATCGTGCAGCACAGGCAGCCCGACGCCATCAGCATCATGTCGCCGTCCATATTCTCGACGAACAGATGGTCGAGGCCGACTTCGCCGAACTCGTTGATAAGCACGACCACGTCGGCGAGCGCAGGATCGGCGAGCATACGGTTGAGCAGCGTGGTTTTGCCCGAGCCCAGAAATCCCGTGAGAATCGTGACGGGAACTGGCGGCGGAGGCCTGCGGCTCTGCGGATCGCTCATTCGTCGTCGGTCTTTTGCGGCTTGGCCGCCTTCGCCTTGCCCTTGGCAGGCTTTTCCTTCGCCGCTGGCTTATGGGCGATCCGCGTCTTGGCGGGCTTTGCCTTCGGCTTCTCGTCATCATCCGGGTCGCGCGCTTTGGCGACCTTCGGCTTGGCAGGCTTGTGCGCCTTCGCCTTCGCGCCCCGCTTGGCGCGCATCGATTGCGCGTCCGGCGCGGGCTTCACGGGCGAATCGCTTTCGGCCTCGGTATCGGCGGAATAGGCTTGCGTCACGGGCGTGGCCGTATCGCCTTCGGCATGAGCGATCGGCCCCGTCCAACCCGCGACCGGGCCGACAAATACCGGCACCGGCGCGAAGGCGGGACGCGGCAGGGTCGCGATCTGGCTCGGCCGCAGCGCGGTCGCCGCAGGCGAGGCGCCGGGGCCGCCGACATAGGGCGAGTTGCCTTCAGGCCCTTGCGCCGTCTGCAGGAAGCTGCGCGCGATCGGGACCGACATATCCTCGACCTGCGCCTCGAACTCAGCGGAGGCCTTGCCGCGATTGCGACAGGCGAAATTGTGCATGTCCGGCGGCTCGCCCCCAGTTGAGGCAAGCGAGGTGACGGCGCCTTGGCCGCCCGCGCTCACGAAGGCTTTGTCGAGCAGGCTCGCCGCCAGCATGGTGCGCGATTTGGCGCTCGGCGCGCCCAATACGACCGCGATCAGCCGCTTGCCGTTCTGGGACGCGCTGGCGACGAGATTGAAGCCGGCCGCGCAGGTGAAGCCGGTCTTCATCCCGTCCGCGCCGGGATAGCGTCCGAGCATGCCGTTGTGCGTGGGGATGATCCGCCCCCCGAGCTTGAGCGCGCCGATGTCGAACAGGCCCGCCTGCTCGGGAAAGTAGACGTAGAGCGCGCGGCCGAGGACGGCCATGTCGCGCGCGGAAGAGATCTGGCGCGAATCAGGCAATCCGTTCGGATTGACGAAATGGGATTCGTGCATGCCGAGAGCAGCAGCCGACGCGTTCATTTCATTGGCGAAAGCCTCGACGGAGCCGGAGACGCCCTCCGCTATGGTGATGGCGTTGTCGTTGGCCGATTTCACCATCAGCATCTTCAGGGCGTTGTCGAGCGTTACCA
>CAMFKC010000174.1 GCA_945956975.1 uncultured Methylocystaceae bacterium
CCTCGGGTCCGCGAACTTCGCCGACGATGATCCGCTCGGGACGCATACGCAGGCAGTTCTTGACGAGATCGCGCATGGTGACGGAGCCGGTGCCTTCGAGGTTCGGCGGGCGTGTTTCCAGGCGGACCACATGTGGTTGCTGCAGCTGGAGTTCCGCCGCGTCCTCGCAGGTGATGATCCGCTCGTCGAGGTCGATGTAATTGGTCAGGCAGTTGAGCAGCGTCGTCTTGCCGGAGCCCGTGCCGCCCGAGATCAGCGTGTTGCAGCGGACGCGGCCGATCACCTTCAGAAGATCGGCGCCCGCTTCCGAAATCGCCCCGAACCGCTGGAGCTGGTCGAGAGTCAGCTTGTCCTTGCGGAATTTTCGAATGGTGAGCGCGGGCCCGTCGATGGCGAGCGGCGGCGCGATGACGTTGACGCGGGAGCCGTCGGCAAGGCGCGCGTCGCAGATCGGCGAGGCTTCGTCGACGCGGCGGCCGACCTGACTGACGATGCGCTGGCAGATGTTCATCAGTTGCGCATTGTCGCGGAAGCGGATGCTGGTGAGCTGGATCTTGCCCGAGACTTCGATGTAGGTCCGCAGCGCGCCGTTGACCATGATGTCGGCGATGTCATCGCGGGCGAGCAGCGGCTCGAGCGGGCCATAACCCAGAACGTCGTTACAGATGTCCTCGAGCAGTTCCTCCTGCTCGGAGATCGACATCACCACATTCTTGATCGAGATGATCTCGTTGACGATGTCGCGAATTTCCTCGCGCGCTGAATCAGGCTCGAGCTTGGAGAGCTGCGCCAGGTCGATTGCTTCGATCAGCGCGCCGAAGATCATGCTCTTCGTTATGTAGTACTCGTCCGAACGCCGCGTCTCCACCGGCATCGGCGCAGTCGGCGCCTGCGGGGCGGGCTGCGGCTGGCCGGCCGCGCGCGATTCCGCCCCGGCGGGGGCCGAAGCCGGCTTCTGCTGTGCGCCGGCGCCAAAGGTCGGCCGCTTACCGAACATGCTCACGTCTCCCGCAATGGTGCGAACCCGAAGCTGTCATGCGCTTACGACGCCTTGCGTTTCAGGATTCGGGCCATGATGGGATCCAGCAGCGTTTTCTTCTGTTTCTTGATCTCGGACCGGCCCATCACCATGCGGCCGATTTCGGCCAGGATTTCGCCGGTCTTGTTGGCCGCATCGACCTCGACGATCATCTGCCCGTTGTTGGTCGCCGTTCCGAACAGCTTCGCATCGAACGGGATGACGCCGATCGCATCCGTTTCAACTGCCTTGGTGAAATCCTTCAGCTCGATTTCGGGCCGCTTGAGAATCCCCACGTTGTTCATGACGAGGCGCGGCTTGTGATCGTTTGGCCGCGAGGCGCGCAGGATGTCGAGCAGGCTCTTGGCGTTGCGCAGATTGGCGAGATCTGGAGAGGCCACCACAACCACGTCGTCGGCCGCCGTCAGCACGCGCTTGGACCAGGACGTCCAGACGTGGGGCATGTCGACGATGATGCAGGGGACGCTCGCACGCAGGATGTCGAAGATCGCGTCGAATGCGCTGTCCTCGAAATCATAGACGCGGTCGAGCGTGGCGGAGGCCGCCAGCAAGCTTAGATGATCCGAACACTTCGACAGAAGACGATCGATCATGTTCGCGTCAATGCGGTCGGGCGCAAACACCGCGTCCGCGATGCCCTGCGGCGGATCCTGGTTGAAATCGAGGCCGGCCGTGCCGTAGGCGAGATCCATGTCGACGATCACGGTCTCGACTTCGAGATCGCGTGCGATCGACCATCCGACATTGTGCGCGACGGTCGATGAGCCGACGCCGCCCTTTGCGCCCACGAATGCGATCACGCGGCCGAGCGGTTCGGCGCCGTCGCCCGCATAGAGCGCGGAGACAGCCCGGATGAAGTCCAGCACGGTCAGCGGCATCACCAGATATTCGCTGATGCCGCGCGCCATGAGTTCGCGATAGAGCGCAATGTCGTTGGTGCGGCCGACGATCACGACCTTGGTGCCGGAGTCGCAGAATTGCGAGAGGTCGTCGAGGTCGGCGTGGAGCTTTGATCGGTCGGAGCCCACCTCCAGCACGATGAGGTTTGGCGTGGGCGCCGTGCGATACGCTTCGATCGCCGCGGGTGCGCCGCCCATGTGCACCTTGACATGCGCCTTGTCCATCCGCCGGTCGCCTGCCGCATCCGAAACGACGGCTGCGAGATCGGAGGATTCGCAGAAAGCCTGCATCGAGATGCGCGGGATTGCCGCTATCTGCTCGGATTCGGTCATGCGGGCGGGTCCAGCGGGCAGTTCGTCGTCGATCATGCGTCAGCCTCCGACCGAACCGATGCTGCTGTTCTTGGTGGACCAGTTCGTCGCTGGGTCCTGGCCCTTGCGGACGTTGCCGATGGCGCGCATCCGCATGCTCGGATCCGACGGCGTCTCGCCGCGCGGTTCGGCGAGGTCGCGCGGATCGGCCACCTGCGTCGCGATCATGTTCTGGCTGGCGCAGCCGAAATTCCAGTAGTTCCGGTTCTGCCACCCTTCGGTCGACGACGCCGAGGCGAGATCTTCCGGCCAGTCGCCGCACTTGTGCACGACCTTGGCCTTCAGGCCGTCGAACGCAAGCCGTGTCGGCGCAGCGAGGGAGGGGTTCTGCACCGGGTAATGGCTGACGGTGACCGGCGCGACCGCTCCGCCCCTCGCCAGTTCATGACGGATGGAGTCCAGCGCACGCACCCCGGCTTCCGCGCCAGGCCCGCTTTGCGGGATGACGACCGAGATCGGGCCCGAGCCGATTTCGCGATAGCGCCGCGCGAAGGCGGTTACCTGCTGCTGGGTGCGGATGTCGAGACGCTCGGGGCCGGGGCCCGGAAACACGTCCATCGTGTAAGGCTGGTTCATCAGCGCGATCGGATGGCGCAGGCGCGGATCCATTCCGTTCTCGTTGTCGACCTTGATGCGGGTGGTCCCGCAGCCTGCGAGCGGCGCCGCCAGCGCCAGCGCCAGAAGCGCCGCGAGAGGCCTTGCCCGCGAGGTGAATTTGCTGTTCAGCGCGCTACGCGACCGACTTGCCATCTGGGGAGTCCTCTTGCGCTCAATCCTGGATGAACCCGAAGCGACCCTTCCAATTCTGGGCGGCGCGCGGGTTGGACTTGGTGGAATAGAGACGGTTCACGCGGCCGAGCAGCCACGCCTGCGGATCGCTTGCGTCCGTAAAGCCGTCATCGGGCCGCTGAACCTCGTTGGGCGCCACGGAACGCGCGAGATACGGCGTCACGATGATCATCAACTCGGTTTCCTGGCGCTGGTAGTCGCGCGAGCGGAACAAGGCGCCGAGAATGGGCAGGTTCAGCAGGCCCGGCAGGCCGGTAATCGAATGGCGCGAATTGTTGGTGATCAGGCCGGCGGTGGCCAGCGAACCGCCGGAGGGCAATTCGACCGTGGTTTCGTGCTTGCGGGTGCGGAAGCCCGGCACCGAGATGGAGTTGATCGTGACCGTCTGGGTCGTGTCGACTTCGGTAACTTCCGTCGCCAGCCGAAGTAGGATGCGACCTTCGCCGACGACGACGGGCGTCATGTTCAGCGTGATGCCGTAGGGTTTGAAGGTCACCGAGTTCTGGCAGGTCGTGACGCCGAGGCTTGTCGAGCAAGCCGAATTCTGCGGCACGGGCAGCTCGCCGCCGACAGTGAACTTGGCGCTCTCGCCCGAGACCGCGGTCACCGTGGGTTCGGCGAGAATGCGCGACACGCCCCAGCGTTCGAACGCCGTCATCGTCGCCGACAGCCCGCTGCCGAGCGGCACGGTGAGCGCATTGTTGCCGAGCGAGCCGTTGAGGCCGTAGGCGTTCTGCTGGGTCAGCGTCGCCCACGTCGTCTTCAGGATCGTGTCGCCGGTCGCCGAGGTCGATACGCCCAGCTGCTTCAGAGCGGTGCGCTGAACTTCCGCGATGGTGAGCTTGACCATGACCTGGTCTTGCCCGCGGATCGAGATTGCGTTGACGACGGTATTGTCAGGCGAAGTCGGCGTGCCGGCGGAGCCGCCGACGCGCGCGATGAAGGCGCGGGCGACATCGACGGCGGTCGAAGCCTCGCCCGCAGATTGCGCCTCGCCGGTGAGGACGATGGAATCGTTGACTTGCTTCACCACGATGCGGCTGCGCGGCAGCGCCGTGCGCATCAGCTTGTCGAGTTCCTCGAGATCGCGGCCGACATTCATCTCGATGTTGGCGATTTGCCGGCCGTCGGCCGACATCGCGAGAATCGTCGTCTGCCCTGTTCCCAGGCCCATCACGTAAAGCTTGCGCGTCGAACGCACGACGGCGTTGGCGACCTTGGGGTCGCCGACGACGATTTCGGACGCGTCCGCGGGCAGGTCGACGATGATGGTGCGGCCGACGCCGAGCGTGATGCGTTTGGCGAACATGGCTGCTGATGCCGATTCCACGCCCACGCGCTGCGCGAATGCGCTCGTGGGCGCAACCGCCGCGCCGAGCGGCAGAGCCAGCGCGCCGACCGTCATGCCAGCCGCAATCCGTCGCGAGAGTGCGCCCATTGTCGTCCTTCCGGTCTTGCGCGCGCGCAATGGCGCGACTGTTCCGTTCTGCATCGCGAGGCTTTCGAGCGTGTCCATCGAGATCGTCCTTCGGGACATCACTTCGGCCTTGCGCTGCTGGTCACGCCGTAGCGGATGATGGTGATGGTCTTGTCGTCGGCCTTCGTCTCGACCGGCTCCTCCGGCTTGGCGTCGGCGATCGTGTCGAGCAGGCTGCGCAGCGTCAGCGACAATTGGCCGGTGCGCTGCGCCAGCGTGATGGTTTCGGCCTGCTTGGGATCGAGTTCCAGCGTCGCGTTCGAGCCGACGATGACGGTCTTGCCGTTTTCGGTCTGCACGTTGGGTCCGATCGCCAAAACCTTGACGTTGCGCAACAGGGTCTCGGTGACGAAAGCGTCGGGCGAGCCGGATTTCGCGGCGTCTTCGTCGCGATAGGTGCGAAGGACGTCGACGCGGTCGTTGGGCAGCACGAAGCCGCCGGCCGATGTCGAACCGCTGGCGTCGATGTTGATCGCGACGGCGCGCTTGCCCTGTTCGACCAGCGTCGCCATCAGACCCGCCGTGGGGCCATTCACCAGGCGTTCCTTGCGGATCGGCTCTTCCGACATGAAATTGCCGCGCACGATCCAGCCCTTGAGCTCCTGAAGCGCGTTCGGCTGAGCGCTCTTGCGGATGACGCCCTGGATCGGGCTGCTCTTCGGCCAGGCCTGCCAGTGCATCATCGTCTCGTCCAACCGCTTGCCGTAGTCGAGCGGAACTGCGGCGACGAGCACATCGTCATTGTCGACGACAGGCGTGATTGGCTGAACGACCTGAACTTGTTGAGGCTGCTGTGAAGGCATCAGCAGGTAAGCTGCGACGCCCGCCGTCAACGCTACGCCCAAGACGGCTATCTGAGCTTTTTTCATGGTCACCAAACCCGAAGCTACGACGCTTGTCGTTGTCCGGATTTGAGCAGTGAAACGTCAAATTAAGGTTAACCGATCCTATCCAATTCGATTGATTTCAGACCCGTCGCGACCTCAAATCGCTGACCCGTCAATCAGATCGAACGCGCAGCGAGCCACAGCGCCGTGTCGGGATAGACCATGAGCCCGGCGGCAGCGAGCGCAATGCCGTAGGGAATGCCGCCGTTCTTTTCACGCAGCCGCGCGAGCCAGGGCGTGGAGGACAACGGCCCCTCCATCGCCATGCGGCGCAGCTGGAGGATTGCGAGAGTCAGGACGCCGCCGAAAATGGAGGCGAAGACGCCATACGACGGCAGCAGACCGAACCCGAGCCAGAGCGCCGTCGCCGCCGCCAGCTTGGCGTCGCCGCCGCCGATCCAGCCGATGTTGAACAGGGCGAAACAAACGACAAGCATCAGGACAGCGGCGAGCGCGTGCCAGCCGATGGTCGACCATTGCATGCCCATGGCGATTGCCAGCACGAAGAAGCCCGCGATCAGCACCAGCGATACTG
>CAMFKC010000175.1 GCA_945956975.1 uncultured Methylocystaceae bacterium
GCTGTCGGAGTTGCGTTGCATGTTTGTCCGCCGTCTTGTGAATCTCGTGGGCAGAACCGCCCGAGGCGCCGCCCGCGGGAGAAAATTCGCCGCCGATACGCAGGGCGCAACGGCCGTCGAGTTCGGCATTGTTTCCATCCCCTTCTTCATGATTCTCTGCGCCATTTTCGAGGCGGCGTTCCTGCTCTTCAATCAGAGCAATCTCGAAAACGCGACCTACGAGGCCTCCCGCCAGCTTCTGACGGGCCAGATCCAGAGCAGCGGCGCGAGTTCCGCCGATCAGCTCACCAACTTCAAGACGCTGGTGTGCAACAAGCTGTGGCGCAATTTCACCTGCGGCAATGTCAAGGTCGACGTGCGTTCGGCGTCGGACTACACGAACAGCTTCGACACGACCAACGCGATCTGCGGCAGCAGCCAGACGGCCGCCTACACGCCAGGCTCATCCGGCAACGTGTTGGTGGTGCGCGTCTGCTATCCCTATCCGCTCTACTTCAACCGTTTCAGCGGCTTCAATTCGTCCACCGTCACGCTCATGGCGACGACCGTCTTCAAGTCGGAGAATTACTGATGTCCACGTCCGCGCAGGATTACGGCGGCGCGACCGCAAGACATCGCTGGATGCGGTTCCTACCAGCCCGGTGGCGCGACGACCGCGGCGTTGCGGCGGTCGAATTCGCCATCATCCTCCCCGTGATGCTCGGCCTCTATCTGTCGACTGCCGTCACGACAAAGGCCTATATGGCGACGCGCAAGGTCGCGCTCGTGGCGCGCGCGCTGGCCGATATCGCATCGCGTCAGACCGCTGCGACCGGCAATCCCACTGTCGTTGATTCCGACATGACGAGTTTCTTCGCGGCGGCGGCGACGATCATGTCGCCGTATACGTCCTCGACGCTCAAGATGACGCTCTCGCGCATCGACGTCATCAAGGACTCGTCCAGCAACCTGTGGGCCTTCACCAACTGGTCCGTCACCAACAACAGCGGCACGGCCCGCCCCTGCAATGGCACGAACTCGAGCTTCGTGCTCAGCAAGGCGACATGGGCGACCGACAGCTCGACCTATCCGCTGCTGACCGGCGATGTCAGCGTCACCACATCGGGCTACCAGAAATATCTGCCGCCCGAATACACGCAGTCCGGCGCGCCGACCGGCTTCCTGATCGTGGCGGATGTCTACTACACCTACAATCCGGGTTTCACGTTCCGGGTGTTCAACTGGTCGAACCTCACCTCGATCAACACCGGCTGGACTCAGGCCTTCTGGTCGCGCACCGGCCTGCCGATCGTTGGTTCGTCGCTCTCGACCAATGCGACCAAGTGCACGCAGAACAATTCGAGCAATCGCACCTCGTGAAATGAAAACGGCGGCCCAAGGACCGCCGTTGCTGCTTCAAGCATTCGATCGCGTCAGATCGTCTGGTTGTAGGCGCCGACTTCCTTGTTCTCCCGCAGCACGCCGTCCACCGCCGCGAACATGGCGCGCAGGTTGGCCTCGGACGCCGGGCTCTCCACCACCACGACCAGTTCAGGCTTGTTCGAGGACGCGCGCACCAGCCCCCAAGTGCCGTCCTCGACCGTCACGCGAATGCCATTGACGGTGACGATGTCGCGGATCTTCTGGCCGATGATCGTTTCGCCCCTGGCCTGCATGTCCTGGAAACGCTTCGTCACGCGTTCCACGACGCCATACTTCTTTTCGTCGTCGCAATGCGGCGACATGGTCGGCGAACCCCAGGTCTTCGGCAGGTCGTTGTAGAGATCGGCCATCGACTTGCCCGGATTGCGGTCGAGCATTTCCAGCACGTGGACGCCCGTCAGCAGGCCGTCGTCGTAGCCGCGCCCGACAGGCGCGTTGAAGAAGAAATGGCCTGATTTTTCGAAGCCCGCGAGCGCCTTCAGGTCGGTCACGCGGCGCTTGACGTAGGAATGGCCGGTCTTCCAGTAGTCGGTCTTCGCGCCCGTCGCGAGCAGCGCGGCGTCGGTCGCGTAGAGGCCGGTGGATTTCACGTCCACCACGAAGGTGGAGTTGGGATAGAGCTTGCCGAGGTCGCGCGCGAGCATGACGCCGATCTTGTCGGCGAAGATTTCCTCGCCGTTGTTGTCCACCACGCCGCAGCGGTCGCCGTCGCCGTCGAAGCCGAGCGCGACATCGGCGCCCGTCTCCTTCACCTTCGCCGCCATGGCATGGAGCATCTCCATGTCCTCGGGGTTCGGATTGTATTTCGGGAAGTTCCAGTCGAGCTCGACATCCATCGGGATGACCTCGACGCCGAGCCGCTCCAGCAGTTTTGGCGCAAAGGCGCCCGCCGTGCCGTTGCCGCAGGCCGCGACGACACGCAGCTTGCGTTTGATCTTCGGCCGGTTCGTGAGGTCAGCAAGGTAGGTCTCGGGAAAGTTCTCGACGAATTCGTAGCCGCCGCCATCGGCGTATCGGAACTTGCCGCCGAGCACGATGTCGCGCAGCCGTCCCATCTCGTCAGGGCCGAAGGTGACGGGGCGCTGCGCGCCCATCTTCACGCCCGTCCAGCCATTGTCGTTATGCGAGGCGGTGATCATCGCCACCGCCGGCGTATCCAGCGCGAATTGCGCGAAATAGGCCATGGGCGAAAGGGCGAGGCCGATGTCCTTCACCTTCACGCCGGCGGCCATCAGGCCCGTCACCAGCGCATATTTGATCGAGGCGGAGTAGGAGCGGAAGTCGTGGCCCGTCGCCAGTTCCGGCTTCACGCCCATCTCGTGCAGCAATGTGCCAAGGCCGAGCCCCAGCGCCTGCACGCCCATCAGGTTGATTTCCTTCTCGAACAGCCAGCGCGCGTCATATTCGCGGAAGCCGGTCGGCTTCACCATCGGCGCGGATTCGTATTCATAGGTGTTTGTTTTCAGGAAAGGCGACGGCTTCGGAAACATGCGGCTGTGTCTTCTTTGAATGCGCGATTGCGCTGAGAATCGGGGCGCGCCTCGGCGCGGCTCCTGCACCATAGACGACCGCCCTGAAGGATTCCTCAACCCTGGCCACACTGTGGCGCAGGGGACACGGGCTCGCGACAATTGGCCACTAGCGCGTTTCCGGCCGCAATCTGTGCTGACAGCGGCTTCACGCCGGATAAATTGAGGGCTGTTGCGTCGAATCATCGCCGTAGGGGGCTAGCCTTGAAGACCGCAGCCATCTTTCTCGCCTCGACCGTCCTGACTTCCGGACTGCTCGCAGTTCCGGCCGTTGCGGGCGAGCTTCCTGCCGTCGACGGCGTCAACGGCAAGCTCGAGCTTTTCGGCACGGGCACGAAGCCTCCGCCGACCTACTGGAATCTGGGCGGCTGGAACCCGGACCGCCGCTGGCGCGCGGGCGGCGGCGGCGCAGGCGCTGTGACCTTCCCGCTCGGCGGCAGCTTCGGCGCGCAGGTCGAATCCATGCTGGCGGTGTGGAACGGCAAATCCGTCGTCGGCGTCGGCGGCCATTTGTTCTGGCGCGACCCCTCGGTGGGTCTGTTCGGGGTCTATGGCTCGGGCTCTTATTTCGGCACGGTCAGCGGGATCGGCGTCGCGCGCGCGGCGGTGGAGGGCGAGCTGTATCTCGGCCGGTTCACCCTCGAGGGCATGGTCGGCGTGGAGGGCGGCAAGCGCCGCTACGATGCGGGCTATTTCAACGTGAATGCGTTCGGGGCGCCCTACTTCGCCAGTAGCGCCTGGGGCCTGAAGACCCGCTTCTACGACAAGGTCGCCGTCGCCTACTATGTCACCGACAACTTCAAGCTGAGCGTCGGCCAGCTCTACACTGGCGGCAAGGCGATGGCGACGCTGGGCGCCGAATACGGTTTCGCCCTTGCCCCTGGCATGGCCGGCTCGGTGTTCGTGGACGGCCATATCGGCGGCCGCAACACCGCGGGCGTCCGCGGCGGCGTGAAGGTCTATTTCGGCCAGTCCGACAAGACGCTGATCCGCCGCCACCGCGAGGACGATCCGGTGATCAACCTGCCGACGGACCTGGTGACGCTCTCGAACACGCCCAACACCGTCGTGACGCCGTTGCCGCAAGCCACGACGCCGACCTGCATGTTCGAAGGCATGGTCATCCCTTGCGGCAAGCCGCCGAGCTGAGGCGGGCTTGAACCCACGTCAGGGTCCGGTGGCCCGGACGGCGTGAGCGAGGCCGGACGGGCCGTCATGCAAGACCTGGGATTTTTCGTTTCGCACGACGGCGATCGGCTCGATTGGCCGGGCGCCAGTCCGGATCTGACGGACATGTCCGGCGCCGCTTTCTTCGGCGTCGTGGAGCAGGCGGCGCAACCGCTTCTGGAGGCCGCGCTCGAAAACCACCGGAACGCGCCGGCCGGCAGCAAGCTGACGCTGATCGTCCCGTCCGCAGCGCCGCCCTGCGACAACAGGCACACCGATCCGGACATCGTCGCCTTCATCGCGACGGCCGACCTGTTCCCGGCCGTCGCGGGACGCCCGCCCGAGACGTGGTGTTTCCACGCGTTGCGCCGCGCCGTCTCCGGCCCGCGCCTGACATGCAGCGTCTCGGTCATGCATACGCGCGACGCGACGCCTGCGCCCTCGCGCATGGTCGGGGGACTTGCCTGCGACGCGATCCTCGCGCACCGCGGTCCAGAGCGGTATCTGCGGGTTTGCGTGGATTCGCTGCGCCGGCAGTCGCGCCCGGCGTCGGTCGTCGTCGGGCTGGACCAGAAATACCCATGCCCCCGATTCCTCGCCGACATCGACGGCGCGCCTGACGTGCGGACGTTCCAGGTGGCGCCCAATCCGGTCGGGCCCTACGCCGTCATGCATGTGCTGTCCAACAGATCGAGCGCGGACTTCATCGTGCGGCAGGATTCCGACGATGTCGCGCTCGCGCGCCGCGTCGAGCGCCTGGTCTCGGCCTCGCGCGCGACGGGCGCGGGACTCGTGGGCTCGCACGAGATCCAGCTCGACGAGGTCGCCGGGCGCGTCGTTCCCAAGCGCTATCCCCTCGATGTGAACGACGCGCTGAAACGCGCCGGCCCGCGACACCAGACGTTGCTGCCGACGACAGTCGCGACGCGCGATCTGTTTCGCGAGGTCAGCGGATTCTCGACCGACCGGATATTCGGCTACGACGTCGATTTCTGGCTGAAGGCGTCGTTCCTGACGCAGATCGCCAACGTCGACGAATTTCTCTACCTGCGCCGTCGCCACCCGAATTCGCTGACGCGGCGGCCCGATATCGGCAATGAGTCTCCGATCCGCCAGGTCATCCGGGAAAGACGGCGGAGCGATTTCGTCGAGGTTGTCGCAGGCCGTCTCGATCTCGCACAATCCAGTCTTGCGATCCGTCACCGTCCGGGTTTCGTGGAGTTTCGCGACATGACGACGGGCGAGCGGGAGCAGGTGCGCATGGACGACCCCGCCTGAGCGCAAGCAGCGGAGCAAATGGCTTGACCATCGACGCCATTGATCTGGCGAAACGGTTTCTCGTCAGTCTCCGAAACAGCGAGCGGCTGTCGCGCGCGCAGCAGACCGCCTACACAAATCCCTTGCTGGAAAAACTCAGCCGGCACGCGGCCAGCGAGACGGAATTCTACGCAGACCGCCTCGCCCCGTTGTTCGAGGACGGCAATGCGCGCGCAGGCCGGTTCTTGCCGCAGAACTGGACGCAAATCCCCATCCTGCGCCGGCCCGAGGCGCAGGCGCGCAACAGTGATCTTCACGCACGCAGCGTTCCGCCCAACATGGGCGACATCCAGACGGTGACCACGAGCGGCTCGACCGGGCGCCCGCTGGACTTTCGCCGCACGCAGCTCGTCGAGGCCGCGGGCCTCGCGCTGTTCGAGCGTCTGCTGGAATGGCACGGCTTCGACCGGTCAGGGAGGCTCGGTTGGATACGCTACGGCGCAGGCGAGATCGCGGGGCGCGGCTGGAGCCTGGCCGACCCTGGCGCGGAACGCATCGAGATCGACAAATCGCTGCCGACCGCCGATCTGCTGCATTGGCTCTCCGAGCGCCGCCCGCG
>CAMFKC010000176.1 GCA_945956975.1 uncultured Methylocystaceae bacterium
CGCCGAGGGCAATCCGCTGCCCGAATGCGTCGCGGTCGTGCTCTGGGGTTCCGACAATCTCAAGACCGAAGGCGCGCCGCTCGCCCAGGCGCTGGCGCTGCTCGGCACCAAGCCGCGGCTCGACAGCTACGGGCGCGTCGCTGGCGCGGAGCTGATCCCACTGTCCGAACTCGGCCGCCCCCGCATCGACATTGTCGCGACGCTCTCGGGCATCTTCCGCGATCTGCTTCCGCAGCAGGTGCGTCTGCTGGCGCAGGCCTGCCAGATGGCCGCCGCAGCCGACGAGCCGCTCGACCAGAATTTCGTGCGCAAGCATGCGCTGGCGTACCAGGCCGAGCACGGCTGCGATCTCGCCACCGCTTCGCTGCGCGTCTTTTCTAATGCCGAGGGCGCCTATGGCGCCAACGTCAATCACCTGATTGACAGCGGGCGCTGGAACGACGAGGACGAACTGGCCGAGACCTTCGTGCGCCGCAAGGGCTTCGCCTACGACGTCAACGGCCGCGCCATCGCCCATGCCGGCATGCTGAAGTCGACGCTCGGCAGCGTGGATCTCGCCTACCAGAACCTCGACTCGGTCGAGCTCGGCGTCACCACGATCGACAATTATTTTGACACGCTCGGCGGCATCAGCGGCGCGGTGCGCCGTGCGCGCGGCGGCGTCGCGGCGCCGGTCTATGTCAGCGACCAGACCCAAGGCGCCGGCGTCGTCCGGACGCTCAGCGAACAGGTGGCGCTTGAGACGCGCACCCGCATGCTCAACCCCAAGTGGTACGAGAGCATGCTGAACCACGGCTACGAGGGCGTGCGCCAGATTGAGGCGCATCTCACCAACACGATGGGCTGGTCGGCGACGACGGGCGAAGTGCAGCCCTGGGTCTATCAGCGTCTGACCGAGACCTTCGTTCTCGATCCCGAGATGCGCGAGCGTCTCGCTTCGCTCAACCCCACGGCTTCCGCGCGGCTCGCCAATCGCCTGCTCGAAGCTCACCACCGCAATTACTGGTCGCCCGACGAGGCGACGCTCGCTGACCTCCGGCAGGCCGGCGAGGAACTGGAAGATCGCCTCGAAGGCGTCGACGAGAGGGCGGCCGCATGAATCTCAACATCCGCATGCCAATCCATAGGCCGCCGCCGGATGGCGAAGGCTCCGTTCAGGTCAAGCTCGACCCGAACGTCAAGATCGGCAACGCCAAGGTCTTCGCGGTCTACGGCAAGGGCGGGATCGGCAAGTCGACGACGTCCTCGAACCTGTCCGTCGCCTTCTCCATGCTCGGCAAGCGCGTGCTGCAGATCGGCTGCGACCCCAAGCACGATTCCACTTTCACGCTCACCAAGTCGCTGATGCCCACCGTCATCGACGTGCTCGAAAGCGTGAACTTCCATTCCGAAGAGCTCCGCGTCGAGGACTTCGTCTATCGCGGCTACAACGGCGTCATGTGCGTGGAAGCCGGCGGCCCGCCGGCCGGCACCGGCTGCGGCGGATATGTCGTCGGCCAGACCGTGAAGCTCCTCAAGGAGCATCACCTGCTCGATGAAACCGACGTCGTGATCTTCGACGTTCTCGGCGACGTCGTCTGCGGCGGCTTCGCGGCCCCACTGCAGCATGCCGAGCGCGCAATTGTCGTCGCGGCCAACGATTTCGATTCCATCTTCGCGATGAACCGCATCGTCGCCGCCATCAAGGCGAAGTCGAAGAATTACGCGGTCCGTCTCGGCGGCGTCATCGTCAACCGCAGCGCCGCCACGGACCAGGTCGACCGCTTCAACGAGGCCGTCGGCATGCAGACGATCGCGCATATCCGCGACGTCGACGACATCCGCAAGAGCCGCCTCAAGAAGGCGACGCTGTTTGAAATGGACTCGACGCCGGCGCTCGAGCAGGTGAAGGCCGAGTACATGCGCCTCGCCGCGGCCCTGTGGACCGGCGACACCGAATACAACGCGACGCCGCTGAAGGATCGCGAAATCTTCGATCTCCTGGGCTTCGACTGACATGCAGCAGACGCTCTCCTACCAGCACCGCCGCGGCGAATTGCAGGTCTATTTCGACCGCACCGCCGCCGACGCCTGGGCGAAGCTGACCTCGGACGCGCCGGTCGGCCGCATCCGCGCCACCGTGCGCGCGGGCCGCGACCAGATGCGCGCGACGCTACTCAACTGGCTGCCGGCCGATCTCACCGGCTGCCGCCTGCTCGACGCCGGCTGCGGCACGGGAGCGCTGGCGGTCGAAGCCGCAAAGCGCGGCGCGCATGTCACGGCAATCGACATCTCGCCGACGCTGGTCAACCTGGCCCGCGAGCGCATTCCGCAGGACATCGGCCGCGGCAATATCGACTTCCGCGTCGGCGACATGCTCGATCCCGAACTCGGCTGGTTCGACCATGTCGTCGCCATGGATTCGCTCATCCACTACAAGGCCAGCGACATCGCCCGCACGCTGTCGGCCATCGCTGCGCGCTGCTCGGGCTCAATCGTCTTCACCTTCGCACCGCGTACGCCCGCGCTCACCGCCATGCACACGGTCGGCCGGCTGTTTCCGCGCTCGGACCGCGCGCCGGCCATCGAGCCGGTGACAGAAGCGACGCTCCGCGGCCTCTTCGCGGACGATGCGCATCTGTCCGGCTGGCGCGCGCATCGCACGCGCCGCGTCGCGGGCGGCTTCTACATCTCCCAAGCCATGGAGCTGACGCGGGCATGAGCAGCGTCAACGACAGGATCGCACGCAACTGGATGCGCATCGGCGCGCGCTTCCTGCCGTTCGCCGATGCGGCGACGGCGGAAGTGCCGATGTCGCGCCTGCTGCGCCTGTCGCTGTTCCAGGTCACCGTCGGCATGGCGCTCGTGCTCATCATCGGCACGCTCAACCGCGTCATGATCGTCGAGCTCGGCGTGCCCGCGACGCTCGTCGCGGTCATGGTCGCCCTGCCACTGGTCTTCGCGCCGCTGCGCGCCGTCATCGGCCATCGTTCGGACTATCACCGCTCCGTGCTCGGCTGGCGCCGCGTGCCCTATCTCTGGCTCGGCACGATGGTGCAGTTCGGCGGCTTCGCCATCATGCCCTTCGCACTGATCCTGCTGTCGGGCGACAGCAATGCGCCGGACTGGGTCGGCAAGGCCGCCGCAGGCCTCGCCTTCCTGCTCGTCGGCGTCGGCATGCACACGGTCCAGACGGTCGGCCTCGCGCTCGCCACCGATCTCACGCCGAAGGAAAAGCACCCGCAAGTCGTCGCCCTGCTCTGCGTCATGCTGCTGGTCGGCATGATCGCCACCGCGCTGATCTTCGGCGCGCTGCTGCATGATTTCTCGCAGCTCCGCCTCATCCGCGTGGTGCAGGGCGCGGCCGTCGCCACCATGGCGATCAATATTGCGGCGCTGTGGAAGCAGGAGGCGCGCAATCCCGCCCGCACCGCGATAAATCGCGAGATCCCGAGCTTCCGCGCGTGCTGGAACGAATTCGCCAGCGCCCGCCATGCGAGCCGAGGCCTGCTCGCCGTCGGCCTTGGCACGATCGGTTTCAGCCTGCAGGACATCCTGCTTGAACCCTACGGCGGACAGATCCTGCATCTGACGGTATCGCAGACCACCGCGCTCACCGCGGCCATGGCGGTCGGCGGCCTCTTCGGCTTCGTGCTCGCCGCGCGCTGGCTCGGCGCTGGCTCCGATCCCTATCGCGTCGCAGCCGCCGGCGTGCTGGTCGGCCTCGTCGCCTTTTCCTGCCTCATCTTTTCCGCGCCACTGCATTCCACCGCTCTGTTCGCTTCGGGCGTGATTCTCATCGGGCTTGGCGGCGGCGTGTTCGGCCATGCGACGTTGACAGCGGCCATGGGCGCAGCGGATCGGCATCATGTCGGCTTCGTGCTCGGCGTATGGGGCACGGTGCAGTCCCTAGCAGCCGGCGGCGCAATCGCATTCGGCGGCGTGCTGCGGGACGGAGTCGCGCATCTGGCGGCGTCCGGCGCGCTCGGGCCTGCGCTGCGCGGCGAGGCGACGGGCTACGTCTTCGTCTACCACGCCGAGATTTTCCTGCTGTTCCTGGCGCTCGTCGCCATCGGACCGCTGGTCCGCCTTCGTCACATCGCGCAGCGCGACGCTGCGCGCGGTTCCACTCTCGTCGAATTGCGTCAGTAGACGCAAACAGGAGGTCGTCATGGGCGCAATTGTTGGTTCGATCGACCTGGCGCAGGTCGTTCTTTACATGTTCTGGATCTTCTTCGCCGGGCTGATTTTCTATCTCCGCCGCGAAGACAAGCGCGAAGGCTATCCGCTGGAATCCGATCGCGGCGGCCGCGTGGCGGTGCAGGGTTTCCCCTCCATCCCCACGCCGAAGGCGTTCCGCATGGCGTCGGGCGAGACGCTCTACCGTCCCGACCGCAAGGCGGACACCCGTCCCGTCAATGCGCAACCCATCGCCAAATGGCCTGGCGCTCCGCTCGAGCCGAACGGCGCCCCCATGCTGGCCGGCGTCGGCCCCGGCGCCTTCGCCGAGCGCGAGGACAGACCGGAGATGACATCGGAAGGCCATCCCTCGATCGTGCCGATGCGCTTCGAACCGCTCGCCTCGATCGACCCCAACGACGCTGATCCGCGCGGGATGAATGTCATTGCCGCTGATCGCGCCAAGGCGGGCGTCGTCGCCGATCTCTGGATCGACCGCGGTGAGCCGCAGATCCGCTACATCGAGGTCGAGACCAATTCCGGCAAGCATGTTTTGGTTCCGATGGTCTTCACCATGATCGACGGCTACAGCAAGACCGTGAAGGTCGACGCGATCCTGGCCAGCCAGTTCGATGCGGCGCCAACGACGGCCAAGCCGGACCAGATCACCAAGCGCGAGGAAGACCGCATCAGCGGCTATTTCGGCGCCGGTCTGCTCTACGCCACGCCCAAGCGCACCGGAGACGTTCTATGAGCGAGTTCGAGCGGGACGTCGCCCCGGGTCTTCCCGAGGCCCTGCCCGATGGCGAGCGCGTCCTCCTGCAGACGCGTCCGTCCTGGCGCAGCCTTGCCATCCACGCGTTCCACGCGCGCAAGATCGCCGTCTATTGCGCCGCGATGCTGGCATGGCGCGTCGGCGCCGCAATGGCCGCCGGCAAGAGCGCCGGCGCGGCGCTCGCCGATGGCGCGATGGTCGCGCCGCTGGCGGTTCTCGGCGTTCTCCTGCCGATTGCGCTGGCGTGGGCCTATGCGCGCACGACCATCTATACGATCACCGACAGGCGCGTGGTGCTGCGCACGGGCGTGGCCCTGCCGATGACCTTCAACCTGCCCTACAAGCAGATCGATTCTGCCGCGCTGCGCAGCTTCGCCGACGGAACGGGCGACATTCCGCTGAAACTTTCCGGCGGAACTCGCCTTGCCTTCGCGCATCTCTGGCCGAGCGCGCGTCCGTGGCGAATCAACAATCCCGAGCCGATGCTGCGCGCCCTGCCCGACGCGGAAACCGTGGCGCAGACGCTCGGTCGCGCGCTTGCCGCCGTGCATGGCGTCTCGCCGACGATCCAGGAGGCGGCGTCCGCGCCCCAGCCCAAGAAGCAACTGGAAACAGCGGCGGCCTGACATGACCCACGTCATTCCCGATCACGACGACGAAATCCGCGTTCCCCGCGGCGCGCTCCGCGCGGCCGCGGCGATCGTCGTCATCGCGATCGGAGCAGCGGGGTTCGCGCGCATCAGCGGCTTGGGCCGCAGTTCCCTGCCGGCCTCTGCGCCGGTCGAGCAGCGCGCGCTGCTCTTCGAGGATCGCGCCGACGGCGCGGTCGTGGTGCGCGAGGCGGTGGGCAAAGCCGTCCTCGACGTCATCCAGCCCGGCGCCTTCGGCTTCGTGCGTGTCGCCATGCGCGGCATGGCGCGCGACCGCAAGATCCACGGCGTGGGCGCCGAATACCCATTCATGCTGACGCGCTGGGCCGACCATCGCGTCACGCTCGACGATCCCGAGACGGG
>CAMFKC010000177.1 GCA_945956975.1 uncultured Methylocystaceae bacterium
GAAGATGTCTTGGCGCGCGGTCGGTTCGACGTGCTGGAGGCAGGCCTGCGACGCGCGCCGGATTTCAGAGAGATGAAGCTGATCCCGCACGCGGGGCACTGGGCGCAGTTCGAAGCGCCGGACGTGTTCGACGCGATGCTTAAAAACTGGCTGGCCTGACCGCTACATCTCCACCACGCCGATTTCGGACCGGTCGAGTTCCTCCTCCACGCGGTGGAAAGCGTCGTCGCCGATCTCGGCTTCGAAACGCAGTTCGTTGAGGCGTGACCGGGCCGCCGAGATTGCGCGGGCGCGCAGGCGATCTTCCTCTGACAGCGGAGGCGCGAAGGATTCTTCGTCGGCGTCGGCGATGGCGATCAGGCCGGCGTATTCGTCGCGCACACGGCGCGCGGCGTCGCTGTCCTCGCCTTCGAGACTGGCGAGCGCGGCGCGCAAAGCCTCGGTGCGCGCGTAGCCCGCTTCCTTCTCCAGCATCTCGTCCTGCGGAAAATCAAGCAGGCGCAGCAGCGGGCCGAGCGTGAAACCTTGGATGACGAGCGTGCCGAGCACGACGAAGAAGGCCGTGAAGAGAATGAGATCGCGGTGCGGGAAGGGATTTTCGCCGTCAGGCAGGGCCAGCGCCGCAGCCAGGGTGACGATGCCGCGCATGCCCGCCCACGAGACAACCAGACCGCCGCGCCAGCCCGGACGCACACCCGGATTGATCGGGCTGTAGCCGCGCAGCCTGCCGTAAAGCCGAACCCCTGCGCCATTGAGGAAGACCCAGGCGAAGCGCACGAGAATGACCGTGGCGAGAACCGCGCCGCCGACGCTGAGGTAGTGCCAGCGCGCGTTGTAATCGAGCTTCTCGAAGATTGGCTCGATCTGCAGGCCGATCAGCACGAAAGCGAGCACGTTCAGGAAGAAGATCGCGGTCTCCCACACCGCGAAGGACGGCAGGCGCAATCGCGCCGGCGTCTTCGTCGTGCGCGACGCCGTGGCGGCGAAGGCGACCAACGTCAGCACGCCGGACAGATGCAGCCGTTCGGCGACGAGCCAGACGCCGAACGCCGTCACGAATTGCGCGAGAATGGCGGTGGGCGCGTCAGTGATGCGCGCATTGATGCGCGGCAGCGTCATGCCGAGCGCCCAACCGGCGAAGAGCGAAACCGGCACGCTGAGGATCAGCAGCGGTATGGTGGTCGCTGTCATGGCGAAGGTGGCCGCGACCACCGCGCCGCGGAAGATGACGAGCGCGCTCGCGTCGTTGAACAGGCTTTCGCCCTCCAGGATGGAGACGAGACGGCGCGGCGGATTGATGTGCTTCAGGACGGCCGAGGCCGCCACCGCGTCCGGCGGCGCCACGATGGCGCCGAGCGCGATGGCCGGCGCCCAGTCGAGACCGGGGGTAAGCCAGCGGGCGACGACAGCGACGGCGGCGGTTGTGGCGACGACGGCGCCCAGGACCAGGCTCGAGACGGGCACCCAGTCGCGCTTCAATTCGCGGATCGACATATCGAAACCCGCGTCGACGAGCACCGGCGCGAGGAACAGCGCCAGCGCAAGATCTGGCGCGAGTTCGACATGCGGCGCGCCCGGCACAAAGGCGAGACAGGCGCCGACCAGCGCCAGAAACGCCGGATAGGGCGCGCCGATCCGACGTGAAAAAGCCGCCAGAATCAGCGCCACGGCGAGAAGGGCGAGAAGAGATTCGAAGAGGGACAGAGGACGGATTCCCGCGCCAGGCGGCCGAAGGGGTCCGGCCAGCGCCATAAAATAGAACTTGCTGCGCGGACGTCCAATCTGCGTGGCTGCAAATGCCCACCCGGCGAAATCCGCATGGCCGCCAACGCGACAAACCGCCATGCGGGCCTATATGCTGCGCCCATACAGAGCAACAAACGGGTGGAGCCCGCCATGAGCGACGCAAAAGAATATGTCCCGCCGAAGGTCTGGACTTGGGATAAGGCGAGCGGGGGACGCTTCGCCAATATCAACCGGCCGATCGCAGGTCCGACGCAGGAAAAGGAACTGCCGGTCGGCAAGCATCCGTTCCAGCTCTATTCGCTCGGAACGCCGAATGGGCAGAAAGTCACCATCCTGTTCGAGGAGTTGCTGGCGGCCGGCCACGGCGACGCCGAATATGACGCCTGGCTGATCAATATCGGCCAGGGCGACCAGTTCGGCTCGGGGTTCGTGGACATCAACCCAAATTCCAAGATTCCCGCCCTGCTCGATCGCAGTGATGCGGCGAAGCCGATCCGCGTGTTCGAATCCGGCGCCATCCTCGTCCATCTCGCAGAAAAATTCGGCGCCTTCCTGCCGACCGACCGCGCCACGCGGGCCGAATGCATGTCTTGGCTGTTCTGGCAGATGGGCTCTGCGCCCTTCCTGGGCGGCGGCTTCGGCCATTTCTACGCCTATGCGCCCGAGAAGATCGAATACGCCATCAACCGCTACGCCATGGAAGTGAAACGCCAGCTCGACGTGCTGGACCGCCGGCTCGCCGAAGTCGAGTTCATCGACGGCGCCGGATATTCGATCGCCGACATGGCGATCTGGCCGTGGTACGGCGGCGTCGTGAAGTCGAATTCCTACGGAGCTGCCGAATTCCTGTCGGTGCAGGACTACAAGCACGTCAATCGCTGGGCCGAGCAGATCGCGGCGCGGCCGGCCGTGCAGCGCGGGCGTATCGTCAATCGCACGCAGGGCGAACTGTCGGCGCAGCTCCACGAGCGGCACGACGCCTCGGACTTCGACACGAAGACTCAAGACAAGATCGCCCCACAGAGCGCCGCCGGAGGCTAAGCTCCGGCGCGCGGTTTTCCTCAGACCTGGACTTTCGCCCGCGTCCTGCGACGTGTGGCGGGAGCCGGGGAACGCGCAGCACGGCGGGGCTGCATGGCGCGAAACGCGTCCCGCGCCTCGCCAATGCATGCAGCGCCGGTCGAATCCGTTCCATAAAGCGCCAGCCCGAAGAGGTTGTCTGCGGCACCGAGCTCGGGGCGTGTTTCACGCAGCGCGCCCGTCAACCTGCGGCCGACGCTCTCCAGATCGATCTGATCGGCGATCAGGCTGAGGCAGATGGCGATCTCGTCTTGCGCAAGCAAAGAGACAGCATCGCTTTTGCGGATCCGGCTCGATAGCGCCGCGACGAGCGAAGCCATGACGCCGCGCGCGGCGGACTCGCCCTCACGGGCAACGATTTCGTTGAAATCCCGCAACCTGAAGTATGCGACCGCCGCCGTGCGTTGGAATTCCCAGGACGCCTTCGCGGCGATGTCGAGGCGATCCTCCAGCGCCCGTTCGCCGCGCACGGCCTGGAACGGATTCTCCGGCAGATGCCGGGGCGCCGGCGAGCGCTCGCGCAGGACCGCCGGCGTCGGGTCCGCGAGGAAGGTCGTGGTCTTCGACCTGCGCGAAACCGCGATAAAGCCGACAAGCGCGATCAGGGCCGAGACGGGCGCGCCAAATTTGAACAGGGTTCCCGTGACCTCCGAGCCGTCCTCCTCAGCGGGCAGGGAGGCGGCGACTGCGAAGTCCGGGGGCGAGGCCAGCCGCGTCAGCGCCGGCGGGACCGCGCGGATCGGCTGCGGGCCCGACACGTCTTCGGCAAACCGGCGGCTCCAGCCGAGCGGTTGGAGATGGCTGGCCTCGACCGCATCCAGGCATTCGCTATGCGACATGAGGGCCGCGACCAGCGACAGGGCATGGAGCGTGGCGGGATAATAGGCCTCGTCCTCGCCGAGCCAATAGAACTCGCGGGGAAAGGGCTGGCCGCCGACGGCGCAGGCGCGCAGCGCCGCTATGGCGCGATAGCCGCGGCTGTTCGAGACTTCGTCGACTTCGCCGCTGCGCAGGTCGAGGACCGAGAGGCCCGGCCCGCCCGGCGGGAACATGCTCTGGAATCCGGCTAGGCGCTGCGCATTGTCGCGTGGCGAGAATGCGAGGTAAAGCGGGATTCGGACCGCGTCGTAGCCCACCTTCGCCGGGAACCGGCGCGCGGGCGCGGCCTTGCTGTCGGCAAGCCCGGTCCAGTTGCTCACGGCGCCGGGCGACTGAGCCTGGATGGCGTCAAGAATGGCGAGCCCACTGCGCCGGACTCCCTCCCAGTCCTGGCTGGGGGCGAGCTGCGCCAGCCGGGAAAAGGCCGGAAAAATCCAGTACGACAGATTCACGACCGGGCCGTCCGGCTGGTCGGCGCGCGTGAAACCAAAGCTCGCAGGCAGCAGCACGGGCCCGATGCCGACGGCGGTGCCGATCAGCAAGCGCGAGATATCGTTGGCGATCCGCGTCGCAGCCGTGGCGTATTCCGGCGCCTTCCACAGGTCAGCGGCTTCGGCCAGCGCCCAGGCGACGAGTATGTCGCCGTCGGCGGCGTTGTTGCGGTCGGAGACTTGTCCAGACGCGGGATCCCAGCGCCAGGCGAGCAGGTGGTCGGAGCGCACGGCCAGATGGTCCTGCGTCCAGCGCCATATGCGATCGAAAGCTGCGCGGTCGCCGGCGGCCACCGCCAGCAGCATTCCGTAGCCCTGCCCCTCGCTGTGGCTGACGCCGCGCGCCGCTGTATCGACGACCCGTCCCGAGGGACGCAAGTAGCGGCGCGCCCATTCGGCCCATAGAGGCGAACCGGCGATGACCTCTCCGATGCGCAGTTCCTTGCGCGCGTCAGTTTGCGGCGCCGCCAGCGCGGAGGCGCGCCAACCGCTCAAGCCCAGCAACATTGCAAGGCATGCAGCCAATGCAAGAGCCTGGCTCCGCGAAATCCCCACAGCGAAATTCACCTGAAATCCCCGTCGATCTTGTTGCAGCGGACGGTGACGGAGATTCGTTAACGGCAGGCAACGGAAATGCCGACGATCGTAGTGAGGGCGTCGAATATGCAGAATTGCCTTTTATCAATTGCGTGATCTACAGCCATGCTGAAGTATATCCAGCTGATCGGCGCAAAGTGCTGAGCCAGAGCTAAACAACAACCGTCAAACGCTCGGCGGCGCGCGTAACGCCCGTGTAGAGCCACCGGGCGCGATGCTCGCGAAACGCATAGCTTTCGTCGAACAGATAGACCGTGTCCCATTGCGAACCCTGCGCCTTGTGGACGGTCAGTGCGTAGCCAAAATCGAATTCGTCGGATTCGCGGCGCAGAGCGTAAGGGATTTCCTCGTCGCCGCCGGCAAAGAATTGCGGGAGGACGCCGACGCGTTGCGGCTTGGCGTTGGGCGCATCCTCCGGCGCGACCGACAGCCGGACCTTGTTTCGGCGAACCGTGCCCGCGCGCGCGACGCGGAAGATGGCGCCGTTGAGCAAGCCCTTCTTGCGATTGTTGCGCAGGCAGACCAGCTTTTCGCCGACGACGGGCAGATCGCCGCTGAATCCGTTCAACTCGCGCAGCCGCTTGTTGTAGGCGCGTCGTGTCTTGTTGAGCCCGACCAGCACCTGATCGGCAGCCTTCACTTCTTCCGTGTCGACCTCGTCGCGGCCGATCACCTTGGCGGCGCCGTAGACGCCCCGCTCAATACGGCGGCCCTCGCGGATATCCATCGAAAGCCGCACGATCGGATTGTCCGCGGCCTGCCGGTGCACTTCGGTCAACATGACGTCGGGCTCCGCCTCGGTGAAGAAGCCGCCGCCCTTGACGGGCGGAAGCTGGGCGGGGTCGCCGAGCACCAGAACCTTCTTGCCGAAGGACAGGAGGTCGCGGCCGAGTTCCTCATCCACCATCGAGCATTCGTCGATGACGATCAGGCTGGCGGCAGCCGCCGGGGCGTCTTCGTTCAGCTCGAACGAAGGCTCCTCGCTCTCGACCTCCTTCGGCCGGTAGATCATGGAATGGATCGTGCGCGCGTCCGTGCAGCCCTTGGAGCGCATGACCAGCGCCGCCTTGCCGGTGACGGCGCCGAAGGCCGTCTCGCCATCCACGCTTTCGGCCAGATGGGTGGCGAGCGTGGTC
>CAMFKC010000178.1 GCA_945956975.1 uncultured Methylocystaceae bacterium
CGAGACGGCTGCTGCGCAGCCTCCTCAGCATGAGGGCGCGTGTATACGGAAGGCCCTCATGCTGAGGAGCCGCTGCAAGCGGCGTCTCGAAGCACGAGGGCAGCGCCGAATGTTCGGCGCGGACCTGACGGCCCGCGGTCCGTCACATCCCGGTCGGACGCCCCGCCAGCGCCACCAGCAGCCTGCCGTCGCCGAGCAGCTTTTTCGCCGCGCGCTTCGCAGACTCGAGATCGACCGCCGCGACCAACCGGTTGCGCTGGTCGAGATAAGCGGCGGGGCGGCCTTCGAGCTGCAATTGCAGGAGATTGCCGGCGATCTTGTTCGATGTGTCGAAGCGCAGCGCGTAGGAACCGATCAGGAATTTGCGCGCCTTGGCGAGTTCCTCCTCGGTCGGGCCGTTTTCGGCGAGATCGACGATCTGCTCCTGAATCACCTGCAGCGATTCCGCCGCGCGCTCGTTCTTGGTCGAGGTCGCGCCGATGACGAGCGCAGCGCGATCGTAATTCTGGAGATGCGAATAGACGGAATAGGCAAGGCCCCGCTTTTCGCGCACTTCGCGGAACAGGCGCGCGGTGAAGGCGCCGCCGCCCAGGATGTGGTTGACGACGACAGCGGCCATGAAGTCGGGATCGTCGCGCTCGACGCCGGGGCGGCCGAAGCGGATTGTTGCCTGCGGAACGTCGATGTCGGTAACGAGGCGCTCGCCGACGCCCTGCATCACCGCCGGCGGAATTTCCAGCAGCGAGGCGCGCTCGGGCAGGCCGGCGAAGACCATGTCCAGTTTCGTGGCGAGCGTCGCGGCGTCGATCGCGCCGACGACTGCGATGACGAGATTGTCGCGCGCCATCATCTTCGTGCGCATGGCCACGAGGTCGTCGCGCGTGATATTCGAGAGGGTGTCGATTTCGCCCCGCGCGGCGCGGCCGTAGGCGTGGCCTGGAAAAGCCGCAGCGCGGAACATGCGCGAGGCCACCGCATCCGGCTCCTTCAGCTCGCGCTTCAGGCTGGAGACGAGTTGCGATACCACGCGATCGATCGGCCCCTGCTCGAGCCGGGCTTCGTTGACCGCCAGACGCAGCAGTTCGAAGGCCGGATCGAGATTGCGCGTCAGCGTCTGGAAGTGGCCGGCCAGATGATCGCGATCGACGGAAAAATGCAGGTGGACGGCAAGGTCGTCCATCGCCTCGTGGAAGGCGCCGGAATCATAGGGTCCGGCGCCCTCGTCGAGCAGGCCGCCGAGCAGCGTGGCCAGGCCCGGCCTGTCGAGGGGATCCTGCGACGCGCCGCCGCGGAAGGCGAATTGCGCAGCCACCAGCGGCACGGCGTAATCTTCGACCAGCCATGCAGTCAGGCCGCCGGGCGTACGCACCTCCTGGACGGAAGCCGCGCGAGAGGTCTCGGGGATAGGCGAAAGATCCGTCACGCGGCTTGCTCCGGCAGGAGATAGCCCGTGACGGCGCGCCGCTTTTCCAGCCATTTGCGGGCGCTCTCGACGACAGCCTCGGGCGTCACCGCCTCGATGCGCGCGGACCAGCCGGACACGTCCTCGATGGTCTCGCCGATGGCGAGAGCAGCGCCATACCAGCGGGCGAGCGCAACCTGGCTGTCCTGCGCGTAGACAGCGTCGGCGACAAGGCGTGTCTTGGCGCGCTCGAATTCCTTGTCGGTCGGCGGATGCGCGAGAAAATCGGCGATGACTCCATCGATGGCCGCGTCGAATTCGTCGAGCGAGACGCCTTCCGCAGGCACGCCGTAAATCCAAAGCCGCGTCGCATCGAGCGACGACGACATGTAGTAGGCCCCGGCCGCGACAGCGACGGGCTTGTCGACGACGAGCTTCTTGTAGAGACGGCTCGACTGGCCGGCGCCCAGAAGATGCGTCATCACCTCCAGCGCTTCGGCTTCGCCGGGCTCGGCCGTGCGCGCGGACGGCACGACATAGACGCGCTCGTAGGTCGGCTGCTCGACCTTCTCGTCAGCGAGCGACACGTGTCGACGGGCGCGCGCCGGCGGCTCCTGAGGGCGGCGGCGCACCGGCGGGGCGCCGCGCGCGTCTATCTTGCCGTAGGTCTCGCGAGCAAGGCGCTCGACTTCCGACGGCTGGACGTCGCCCGCGACCACGAGGATGGCGTTTTCTGGCGTGTAGAAGCGCTCGTAATAGGCGAGCGCGTCCTCGCGGCCGAGCGTCTCGATCTCGTGGCCCCAGCCGATGATCGGCGTGCCATAGGGATGGTGCGCGAAAAGCGCGGCCTGCACGGCTTCGCTCAGCTCGGCGCCGGGATCGCTGTCGGTGCGCATGCGGCGCTCCTCCAGCACGACGTCGCGCTCGGGCGCCACGACTTCGTCGCTCAGCACGAGGTTGGTCATGCGGTCGGCCTCGTATTCCATCATCGTGGCGAGATGCTCGCGCGGCACGCGCTGGAAGTAGGAGGTGTAGTCGTGGCCGGTGAAGGCGTTCTCCTGGCCGCCGAGATCGGAGACCAGCGAGGAGAACTCGCCCTGCGGGTGGTTCTTCGTGCCCTTGAACATCAGGTGCTCGAGGAAATGCGCGATGCCCGACTTGAGCGGCGGATCATCGGCCGAACCGTTGCGGTACCAGACCATGTGGGTGACGACCGGCGCGCGGTGGTCGGGAATGACGACCACTTCCATGCCATTGTCGAGGCGCGAATGGGCGATGCGGGGCCCGGCCTGGGCCCCGGCTTGCGCGCTCGTCGCGGCTGGCTGGTGCGATACGGCTTGCTTTGCGGTCATGTACGGTCCTGCGAGGTCAACCGGCGCAAACGGGCGCGCCGCCGCCCCGGGGATTCGGGCGGCAAATCTCGTCAGACCAATATAGGGATTACGGGCGGCGCCTCAACCGGCGCGGCGCCCGCAGGGTGAACGGCGCGGCGCGCCGCGACCGTCAGTCGTCCTTGCGGCGGTTCGGATCGATGCCGCGGGCGTAGTCGCCGGCCGAAGGCGCTTCATACCGGCGTTCCGGGCCGCTCTGGGTCGCCTTCACGACCTGCCTCGGCGCGCGATAGCCGGGCGGCGGTTCGGTGAGATATTCGCGCGACGGCTCCACGCCGGGGCGCAGTTCCTCTTCCTTCGAACCGCCGTTCAGCGAGAATATCTGCTTGAGCTTGGACGCCGGCTCCTCGACGCCACAATCGGGTATGCCATTGCGGCGGGTCGGGCAGACTTCGGGGTTGGTGCTCGGACCGGCGGAGCGGCCGCGCCGCAACTCTTCCACCGTCAGATTGGGATTGCTCTTGAGCTCGGCGTTCATGTCGCGCGGCGCGCGCGCAGCGGCTTCGGCCTCGCGACGGCGGCGCACGTCCTGGTCCACCGGCCAGTTCGCGCCGCGGGCGCGTGAGCCCGCCACCGGCGGCGGAAGATCGGCGCCCTTGGGCACGACCAGCTTCGGACGTTCACGGAAGTCGATGTCGTCCTTCTCGACATTGTCCTTGCCGAGGCCGATGACGTTGAGCACGGGGTCGAAGGTCGACGGCTTGTCGTCGAACGCGCGGGCTGCGGTCGATCCGGCGAGAGCGCCGGCCAGAACCATGGCCGCGCCGGCGACAACCACCGCGCACTTGCCGGCGATTGCGCGTTTCACTTGTGTCCGTGTCACGTGCGAAACCCTCATGAAAACGCCCCCTTACGCGATACGCTCGCCGCCCGGACCCCCGAAAGCCGAGCCGGCGCGCCTGACGCTTGCGAGACTTATCTTCCGGATTCGCGGCGAATTGTGGGCGCTGCGTCCGGCGGGCTCGCTGGCCTCGGGCGGAGGGAGTCATACAGGAGCAGCGCTACGCCGGCAACGATCGCCGCATCGGCTATGTTGAAGACATAATTGGCCAATGGCCCCACGGGCAGGGTCGTATGCAAGTGCAGAAAATCGGCGACCGCGCCGTAACGGGCGCGATCCAGCGCATTGCCGAGCGCCCCGCCGAGCACCAGGCCAAGCGCGATCGCCGTCAGCCGATCGGTCGTCATCCAGAGCCAGGAGCCCAGAACGCCGACCGCAACCGCCGCCAGCGCCAGCAGGCCGAGCGTGCCCAGAACCGTGTCCGCACGCAGCAGCGAATAGGATATGCCGGGGTTCCAGGCGAGCACGACGTCGAGGAACGGCGTCAGCCGGATGGGGGGCCGATCCGCGATCCCCAGAATGTCGATCACCCAGAATTTGGTGATCTGGTCGGCGGCAAAAGCAAAGCCCGCCGCCACGGCCGCCAGCAGCCGGACGCGTGTCTTCACCCATGCATGCGAATTCACCACCTGCCGAGCGCCTTCAGTTCGCGCAGCGCCGCCGCATCGCGCGGCGTGACATCGGGGAATTCCGGATCGGAGCCGACCGCCGGCGAAATCTTCCACGAGCGGGCGCACTTGCGGCCCTCCGCCCTGACCGGGGTCACCGCCACGCCGGAAACGTCGGGCAGGACAAAGGCCCCTTCCGGCACGTCGCCGCTCGGTTGGATCGTCAGCCCGGAGGTGATGCAGACCTCCGCCATGTCGACGCCCTCCACCGCCTCCCGCAATTGCGGGTCGGAGATGTAGACGACGGGCGCGGCCTCGAGCGAGGAGCCGATCGCCTTGTTGGCGCGCTCGATCTCCAGCGCGCCGGTGACGACGGAACGGACGCGGCGGATCTTGCGCCAGCGCTCGGCCAGCGCCTCGTCGCGATAGCGGGCGAGACCCTCGGGAAAGATTTCGAGGTGCACGGACGGCGCGCCGTTCGGCCGGTACATGGCCCAGGCCTCGTCCGTGGTGAAGACGAGGATCGGCGCGAGCCATTTCAGCACCGCGTCGCAGATGGCGTCGACCACCGTCAGCGCGGATTTGCGCAGATGGCTCGACGGCGCCTCGCAATAGAGCGCGTCCTTGCGGATGTCGAAATAGAAGGCCGAGCAATCGCCGGTCATGAAGGGCGTGACGGTCGCGACCACCTTCTTGTAGTCGAAATCCGCATAGGCCTGCTGCACGACGGCGTCGACCTCGGCGAGGCGATGCAGCATCAGCCGCTCGAGTTCCGGCATCGACGCGAAGTCGACGCGGTCGCCTTCTCCGAAATGCGCGAGCGAGCCCAGCATCCAGCGGATGGTGTTGCGCAGCTTGCGATAATTGTCGGTGGTGAACTTCAGGATTTCCGGGCCGAGGCGCTGGTCGTCGGAATAATCGACGCTCGCCGCCCACAGGCGAAGGATGTCGGCGCCGAGTTCGTTGATCAGCTTTTCCGGCGCGAGCGCATTGAACTGCGACTTGGACATCTTGCGGCCGTGCTCGTCCAGCGTGAAGCCGTGCGTCAGCACGACGTCATAGGGCGCGCGCCCGCGCGTGCCGCAGCTTTCGAGCAGCGAGGAATGGAACCAGCCGCGGTGCTGGTCGGAGCCTTCGAGATACATGACTTCGTCGGCGCCGCCGTCGCGGATGCGGTGCACGCCCTGGAGGCCGTGGAAATGCTTGCCGTCTTCCAGCACGAAGGCGTGGGTGGAGCCGGAATCGAACCAGACGTCGAGAACGTCGTCGACCTTGTCGTAATCGTCGGGATTGTAGTTTGGCCCGAGGAACCTCGCCTTGGCGCCCTCGGCGAACCAGGCGTCGGCGCCCTCCGCCTCGAAGGCGTCGCCAATGCGCTTGTTCACCTCGGGGTCGACCAGCGGCGCGTGCTCGCCCTTCTTCACGAAGACGGCGATCGGCACGCCCCAGGCGCGCTGGCGCGACATGACCCAGTCGGGCTTGGCCGCGATCATGCCGGTGATGCGGTTCTGGCCGGAGGCCGGCTCCCAGCGGACCTTGGTGATCTCTTCGAGCGCGACGGCGCGGAGTGACGGACGCTCCTCCCTCCCCTTTACGGGGAGGGTGGCGAGCGAAGCGAGCCGGGTGGGGTGGGAGTCCGTATCATCCGAGCCGACGCCTGCGGCGTCGGACCCCACCCCTCCCCC
>CAMFKC010000179.1 GCA_945956975.1 uncultured Methylocystaceae bacterium
CGAGCCGAGATTGATTCCGACGAGGCGGCCCCAGTCTTCCGGTTTCGTGTCGGTGAAGAACGCGTGCTGGTCGACGCCGGCATTGTTGACCAGCGTATCGAACGGCCCGTGCGAGCCGACGATGCGATGCAGGGCGGGATAGTCTGTCACCTCCGCCACTTCGCAGGTCGCGCCGGTCTCGCGCGCAAGCGCTGCGCCCGCGTCCGCATCCCGGTCGATAAAGACAACGCGCGCGCCTTGCTGCGCCAGTGCGCGCACGATCGCGGCGCCAATGCCCTTGGCGCCGCCAGTGACCAGCGCGGCGCGCCCGTCGAAATCGCCGGTCATTTTCCGACGAAAACAGGCTTGCGGCGCTCGATGACAGCGGCGAGGCCTTCGCGCGCGTCGGCGGTGCCGGAGAGTTCGGAGACCGTCCGAGCTTCCTCGGAGAGGCAGGCGTCGACGCCCGTGCCGACTCCCGACCATAGAAGCCGCTTGGCGGCGGCCATCGCCTTGGGCGCGCCGGCGGCAAGCTCGTGCGCCCAGGCCGTTGCGGCCTCAT
The DNA here is from genome assembly GCA_945956975.1 of uncultured Methylocystaceae bacterium. Classification (GTDB taxonomy): domain Bacteria; phylum Pseudomonadota; class Alphaproteobacteria; order Rhizobiales; family Beijerinckiaceae; genus JAJXWB01. The sequence goes on from CAMFKC010000179.1 coordinate 542, forward strand.
GCAACTCGGCTTCCGGCGCAATGCGGTTGATGATGCCCATCTCCTTCGCCTGCGCGGCGGTGAGGATGGGATTGGTGAGGACGATTTCGGCGGCGCGGCGCAGGCCGACGAGGCGGGGCAGAGTGACCGAGACGCCCGCGTCCGGCGCCATGCCGACGCGCGTCGCGCCAGCCAGGAATTTCGCGGTATCCGCGGCGATGACCAGATCGGACGCGCAGACCAAGCCGAAGCCGCCGCCGCCCGCTGCAAAGCCGTGCACGGCGGAGATGACCGGCGCCTCGAGACGCATCAGGCCCGTCACTGCATTCTGCAGCCACGCGGTCGCGACGCGCAGGTAATCCGGCATGCCTTCGCCCTTGGAGGCGAATGTGTGCACGTCGCCGCCGGCGCAGAAATTCTTGCCCGCACCGCGGATCAGCGCGACGCGCACGTCGGCGCGCCCGTGCAGGCCCATCACCGCCTCGCACAGCGCCTTCAGGAAATCCACGTTCATGCCGTTGGAGAATTCGGGCCGGTTGAGCGTGAGGGTCGCGACGCCGCCGGCGACATCTGTCAGTACGAGATTATCCGACATGTCTTGGGCAGCCTCAAATGATGAAGGACATCGTGTAGAGGGCGCGATCGTTGTTGACGAGCGCGACCTTCTTGCGCGCGAGCTTGAAGCCCTCGCCCGTGCGGCGCAACGTATACTCGTTGCGTGACGCCCAGACGGTTTCGCCGCGTTGGCTCGATTCGAAGACCAGCGCATTGGCGGCGACGCGAACGTCGTCGCCTTCTCGGCCCAGCACTTCGATATTGCCGATGATGCGGCGCAGTCCCGAGCGCGGATCCTGCGTATAGCGTTTGCCTGAGAGAAGCTGGCGCACGCGCACGCCGATGCGTGAGCGATTGTCGTAGATGATCGACATTTCCTTCTCGGGATCGATGTCGTCGCCGTTGGCGGGCGCCCAATAAATGGCGTCGTCGGTCCAGAGCGCCTCCCATTCCTCGTAGCGGTGCTCGTCGGCCAGACGCGCCTCGCGGAACAGAAACTGCTCGACAGCATGCCTGAGGTCGCTGTCGGCGAGGGTCGCGATCATCAGGCCCGCTCCATCAAAGAGCGATAGTGCTTCCATATCCCCCGCGACGGCACCTCGTCGGTCGCATGCGAGACGATGAAGCCATCGGCGTCGCGGCGTTCGCGATGCCCGCCGCGGCCAAGGAACACCCAATCCGTGTCGTGCGCCTGAATGCCGCGCTGCGTGCGCTCGTACATCTCGGAATCGTCCGCCAGAAGGAAGCCCGCGGGCCCGACGGAACCCATGGTCTGCTGGCGCATGCGCCGGTTGAGATCGGGCGCGCCCTTGAACTGCAGCGCGGTCACATGCTGCACGCTGTCGTTCACGCCGAGCGGCTGGATGACGAAAATCTGGATCTCGGCGATGAAGAGATTGGGGAAAATCATGACATGCGGCGTGCCGTCGATCATGATCTTGCGCGCTTTCTCCTCGCCGTAGGCCGAATTCATCTTCGCTACATAGTCGGGCAGCCTGTCGGGCGTGGTTCCGAACCAGCTGAGCATCTGGTCGCGTTTCCGGAATTCCGGGCGCAGGTCGAGTTCGGTATGGCCGTTGCCGTAATCGCGTGTCAGCGCCGTCGATTTCGCGCCGTAGAGCCCGCCGATGGCGCTGTCGGCGACGCTGAAGATCGAGGAATGGACGAAGGCCGGATGGTAGCCGTCCGTTTCGTTCTCGAGAATGAACTTCCAGTTTGCCTTCACGCGATGTTTCAGAAAGCCGGCCGTGATCTCGATCTCGCCCTCCGGCGCGTTGTCGCAGAGGCGGTCGATTGTCTCGGCGGCGCCGCCGAGGTGTTCCTCGAGGCTCGGGCCATCGGCCGCGAAAGACCCGAACACGAAGCCGCGATAGGAGGCCACGCGCGGCACGCGGCCGAGTCCGTGCTTGGATTTGTCGAGGCCGTCGTAGCCCTCGGGGAAGGCATATCCGAGCAGTTTGCCGTCGCTGCCGAAATTCCATGCGTGAAACGGACAGGTGTGCATGGGCGAATTGCCCTTTTCCTTGGGACACACCTGATTGCCGCGATGCGTGCAGCGGTTGAGCAGCAGGTGGACCTGGCCGTCGCCGCCGCGGCTCATGATGATGGGCTGCAAACCGATCGACTTCAGCACGAAGTCGTGCGGGTTCGCGATCTCGCTCTCGTGGCCGACGTAGACCCAAGTCTTGTACCAGATATGCTCGAGTTCGAGCTCGAATATCGCAGGATCGCGGTAGAGCGCGCCACGGACGCGATCTGGCCGGATCATGTCGCCCCATACAGGGGCGGCGGGCATCATGTTCATCGCAGGCCTCCCGGATTATATAATCCGACCAGTCGTTCTATTATTAGCTCAGGGAACAAGCCGGTCAAGCGGGACGCGCGTTCGGTGTGGCCGCGCGCCCCGGAGTTTCAGCTACTGGACCGGCTTGTAGCTCAGCGTGCCGTAGTCCGCCTGCATGATCTGGACCTTCTGGTCCGAGAACCGCTTGCCGGGGCCGAACGTGATCGGCGCCATCGCGCCGGTCTCCAGCCCCTTGGTCTTTTCGAGTTCCGCGATCATGCAATCGCGCGTCAGCGCCTTGCCGCACCGTTTGGCGGCCTCCACGATTACGCGGCCTGCAGCATAGCCCGCCTGGCTGTAGCGATTGATGCCTTTCATCTCCGCCTCCGAGACCAGACCCTTCGCCTTTTCGAGAAAGGCCTTGCCTGCAGGTCCGGCGAGCGGCTCGATGTAGTCGACCGCATAGATTCCATCGCTGGCGGGGCCCGCGAGCTTCAGCACGGGTTCGATGCGGCCGGGCCAGAAAATGCCGGTGACGGGCTTGTAGTTCAGCTTCTCGAGCTCTTTCAGCATGGCGATATTCTCGCCGATGATGCCTCCCGCCAGAAAGACCTCCGCGCCGGAATCCTTCAACCGCAGCATTTCCGACGAAAAATCTGTCTGGCCCTTCTTGTAGTCGGCGGAGAAAACGACGTTGATCTTCTTCTCCTTGGCGACCGCCTCGAAGCCCTCGCGCACGGCAAGGCCGTAATCGTCGTCCTGCGTCACGATTGCCCATTTCTTGCCGGGGTTCTTGTCGGCCAGGAAGCGTGTGAGTTCCTTGATGCCGGCCGTGTAGACCTGTCCCAGCACGAAGATGTTTTTCTTGGGCGGCGTGAACTGCGCCTCCGAGGGCGCGACGCTGATCATGGTCGGAATTCCGGCCTTCTCCAGGATCGGCACGGCTGCCGTGGACTGGCCGGTGCCGGAAATGCCGGTGATCATGAAGACTTTGTCGACGTCGATCAGCTTGCGCACGCCCTGCAGGGTGCGCGCGGTGACATATCCGTCGTCTTCCGTCAGCAGTTTGAACTTCCGTCCGTTGACGCCGGCTGCGTTGGCTTCGCTCAGCGCCATCTGCATCCCGATCGTATGCGCCTTGCCCAGCAGGGCGGGCGCGCCGGTGTAGGGATTGACCTCGCCAATCATGATTTCCGTGTCGGTGACGCCCTGTTCGGCCGCAAGTGCCGGCGTTGCGAGAGACAGAGCCGCTACAGCGGCCATCAGTATTCTTTTCATGACCTTCCTCCCTTTTCGTTTGTTGCGGTCAGTAACGGAGCGGCCAGTATGTCCAGAGCCGCTTCCCGTCGCGCCAGACGCCGACAAGGCCGCGCGGCTCGAAGCGCAGCGCGAATATGATGACCAGCCCATAGGCCATGCTTTTGATCTCGTGGATGCCGGTCGACAGGATCTGTTCAAGTCCGCCGCCGAAGAGGCCAAAGAGGATGCGGATCGCTTCCGGCAACAGCACGATGAAGACCGTGCCGAGAACCGCGCCCAACGATGAGCCGAGCCCTCCGACGATCAGGATGGCGAGCGCTTCGATCGACAGCAGGAAAGGAAAGCCCTCGACGCTGACATAGCTGAGATAAATGCCCATCAGCGCGCCGGCGAGGCCTGTGATGAACGCGCTGGCCATGAAGGCGTAAAGCTTGAAGGCCTGCAGATTGACGCCCATCGTGCGCGCGGCGATGTCGTTGTCGCGGATCGCCATGAACGCGCGCCCGATGCGGCTGCGCGAAATATTGAGGCAGGCAAGCAGCGTCGCGAGCGCAACGCCGAGACAGAGCAACGCGAAGGCCGTGTCGCTCGAAAAATCCAGACCGAATATTTCCGGCCGCAGAACGGTCAGGCCGCGCGCCCCGCCGGTGAACGAGCGCGCCTCGAGGATGAGATTGGCGATGATGTAGGAAAATGCGAGCGTTGTGATGGCGAGGTAGAGGCCGCGCAGGCGCAGCGAGGGCAGGCCGACGACGATGGCGAAAAGGGCCGGCGCGGCCCCTGCCGCAACGAAGCCGACCAGAGGCGGATAATGATACTTCGCCACCGCGATCGCATAACCGTAGGCGCCCAGCAACAGGAAGCCCGCGTGGCCGAGCGAGATGAGGCCTGTCATCCCCGTGAGAAGATTGAGGCCAAGCGCGCCCGTGCCGGTGATGAAAATCAGGGTGAGCAGCGACAGCACGTAGGCGTTGACATAAAATGGCGCAACGACGAGCGCGACCAGCAGCGCGGCGGCCCAGGCCCAGACAAGGCGCGAATCCGAGAGGACGACGAGGTCGGCGTAGGTTTCCTTGAAATCGCCGCTGCGCATCAGACCCTCACGATCTCGCGTTCGCCGAACAGGCCGAACGGTTGCACCATCAGCACGATGATGATCATGAGAAAGCCCGCGACATCCTTCATGCCGGATCCGAGATAACCGCCGGCGAGATTTTCCGCGACGCCGATCAGAATGCCGCCGAAGCCTGATCCGTTGACCGAATCCAGCCCGCCGAGAATCGTGGCGGGAAAGCTCTTCAGGCCGATCTGGAACATGGCGGGCGAGAGATCATAGACCAGCGCGAACAGGACGCCGGCTATGCCGGCGATGGCCGCCGAACAGCCCCAGGCGATCGCATGGATGCGATGGGCCGACACGCCCATCAGCAGCGCCGTGCGATCGTCGGCGGCGACGGCGCGCATGGCGACGCCCAGCTTGCTGTAGCGGAAAAACACGTAGAAGACGCCCATGATGGCGATCAGCGTGACGACCGCAGCGATCTGCGCGCCGCGCAGGTCCAGTCCGGCGAAATGGGCGACGCCTTTGCCGACCCCGATGTCCAGCGCATGCGGATACGCATCCCAGACCAGTGTGATGAGCGAGCGCAACACGACGGCGACGCCAATGGTGACGAGCACGGTCGAGAAAACGGGCTCCCCGAGCATCGGCCGCATGATGAAACGTTCGATGGCGAGGCCGAGCAGCACGGCGACCGCTATCGAGCCGGCGACCACCACAA
>CAMFKC010000180.1 GCA_945956975.1 uncultured Methylocystaceae bacterium
CGCTTATAGTCCTGTCGCTCGACCCCGAGGCGACGACGCAGGACCGGCTCGCCGGCGTGATCGCGGAAGCGCGCAAGACGATTGCGGACGACCTGCAGGGGTCGGGGCTGACCGGCGAACTGTCCGGCGTGCCGGTCATGCAGCTCGAGATCCGCAATGCGGTCGAGCGCGACCGCATTCTCTACAACGCCGTCGGCTTCGTCGCGGGCTGCCTGATCGCCATCCTCTTCTTTCGTCGCGTGTCCTTCATGATCGTGGCGGCGGGTCCGCCGCTGGCGGCCATCCTGCTGGCGCTCGGCGCGCTCGGCTGGCTCGATTTCCGGCTGAACATGTTCCTGAACGTGATGACGCCGCTCATCATGGTCATCAGCTTCTCGGATTCGATGCAGCTGACCTTCGCGGCGCGCGACAGGCTGATCGAAGGCAAGGACAAGGTCGCCGCCTTCCGCGAAGCCATCCTCGTCGTCGGTCCGGCCTGCGTGCTGACCCATGCGACGGCGGGGCTCTCCTTCGCGGCGCTGCTGATCTCGGATTCCGATCTCATCCGCACCTTCGGCAAGGCCGGCCTCATCGCGACCGCCGTCGCGCTCGTGACCGTCCTCTGGCTCGTGCCGCTGTTCGGCATTCTCCTCGTCCGCAACGCGCAGAGTTTCGCGCGCGACGCCCGGGAATCGGACATCGGCGTCGATGCGCTGCGCCGCTTTTGCCGCGCCATCGCGACGCGCATGACGAAGCGGCCCGATCTCATCACGCTGGCGGGGCTGGCGGTGGTCGTCGGGCTCGGCACCGTCTACGCCACCCTGCAACCGCGCTACCGCCTGGCCGACCAGGTGCCCGACAGGCAGAAGGCCGTGGCGGCGGGCAATCGCCTCGACCAGAAGCTGTCGGGCTCGAACCCGGTCGACGTCCTCGTGGAATTTCCTGCGGGCGCCTCGCTCTATGCGCCGGAGACACTGGCCGTGATCGGCGCCGTCCACGCGGCGGTCGAAAAGCAGGCGGGCGTCGGAAATGTGTGGTCGATCGAGACGCTGCGCCGCTGGCTCGCGGAGAAGCAGGGGCGCGCGGACACGGGCACGCTGAAGCAATACGTGGACCTGCTGCCCAAGCACCTGCAGCGGCGCTTCCTGTCGGAAAATCAGGGCGCGGCGCTGGTGAGCGGGCGCATACCGGACGTCGACGCAAGCGACCTGCTGCCCGTGGTCAATACGCTGGACGCCAACCTCGACGCGGTGCGCAAGGCGCATCCCGGCTATACGATCGCCGTCACCGGCCTCGCCGTCATCGCCGCGCGCAACAGCGCGGGCATGATCGACAAGCTCTCGCACGGGCTGACGATCGAATTCGCGTTCGTCGCGCTGTTCATCGGTCTCGCGTTCCGGTCATGGATCGTGGGCGTCTCCAGCATCATGCCGGCGATCTTTCCGGTCGTGGCCTGCGGCGCCCTGTTGCGCTTGAGCGGCCTCGGCTTGCAATTTGCGAGCATCGTCGCGCTGATCGTGTCTTTCGGCCTGGGGCTCAGCGCCACCATCCATTTCTTCAACCGGATGCGGCTGGAGCAGCGGGCCGGCGAAGACGCCGGGGTCGCCATCGAGCGCGCGACGGTTCTTGTCGGCCCGGCCATGATCCTCACGACGGTCGTGCTGGCCTGTGGACTGGCCGTAACCGTGTTTTCAGATCTGCCTTCTTTGCGGCTGTTCGGCTGGCTCAGCGCCTTCTCGATGGTCGCGGCGCTGGCCGCGGATTTCCTGATCCTGCGGCCCTCGATCGCCTGGCTGGCGCGCGCGGCGACGAAGCGGAACGGTCAGCCGCCTTTTTGAAGCGACATCGACACTCGCTTGATGCTGGCGGCGCCTGTCGAGATGGTCACCGTCTGGCGCGTCGGCGAAGAGGCAACGCTGACGTTGGCGGTAAAGCCCGAGCCTGCGACCCGCGCATTGTAGCGGCCGTTCGATGCCGAGCCGCTCAGCGATCCGTTCAAAGAGCGCGTCGTCTCGCTCCACGATCCGGAGATGCTCGATCCTTCCGCGACGACTTCGCTGACGACGACGAAGCGATAGCTGTCGCTGGCGCAGGTGATGCGCTGCGTCAGCGAATTGCCGGTCCCGTCGACGGCGTAGGAGGCGCGGCAGCGGATGCGCTCGTCGCCATTGTTGGTGGAGATCGTTCCGGACCCGCTCCAGCTGCCCTGGTAGCCGGTGAAGGGCCCGGCAGCCGCTGGCGCCGATTGCGTCGCCAGAGCAAGCGCGACAATGCCGAGAGCGAAAGAAACATGTCTTTTCACGAAGACCTCCCTCACGATTCGAGCTGCGGCGGATATAGGCCCGCGCGTCTGCAATTCCATCGCCATCAGCGACAACGCCTGGCGATCGCCGCGCGAACATCCTCGATCGAGGCTTCCATCTGCCCGACGTTCTCGCGCAGCGCATGTCCGCTCATGCAACGCCGCATCAGCACATTCGCCTCTTGCATGTCGCGCAGGTTTGTTCGCAGCGCGCTGCAGATTTGCGATGGGCCATAGGGACCGCCCCTGTCGCGCTTTGCGACCGCCGAGACGAGTTCGTCGGCGCGGCTGAGATCGGCGGCACAGCGCGGATCGGGCGCGGCGGAGGCGACGGCAGGCAGCAGAATCAAGAGCGCGGCGACAGACATTCTCGGCATGGCGACATCCTTCGCGCGGACTATCGCCCGCAGGCGCGCGCATCGATGCGCGCAGGCGCACATTGCGGAATGCGGCCCGATCAGGACCTGCTCGGCCGCCACACCGGCTGGCCGGTCCAGGCCGTCAGGCCGCCATCGACCGGCAGGCAGACGCCGTTGACATAGGAGGCGTCGTCCGAAGCGAGGAAACAGATAGCCGCGGCAATTTCCTCCGGGCTGCCTGTGCGGGCCAGCGGGATGCGATCCTCGTATTGCTCCATGACCTTTGGCGCGGCGCGCATTCGCTCCGTCATCGGCGTTGCGGTGAGGCCCGGCGCTACCGCGTTGACGCGCACCCCGTCGCGGCCGGCGTCGACCGCCATGGCGCGCGTGAGGTTGATGACGGCCGCCTTGGCGGCGTTATAGGCGGCGTTGCCCCCGTCGCCCGCCAGCCCGGATATGGAGGCGACATTGACGATGGCGCCGCGCGAAGAAACGAGATGCGGCATGGCGGCGCGGCTCGCGTGGAAGACGCTGTCGAGCGAGACGTCCATGACATGGCGCCAGTCGTCGCCGCTCAGATCCTGCACGCGTCCGCGCCGTCCCGCGCCGGCGTTGTTGATAAGCACGTCGAGGCGGCCGTGCGCTTTTTCTGCCGCAGCGATGAAATCGGCGATTGCCGCCTTGTCGCGCACATCGACTGACGCGCGCAGCAGGCGCGATGGGTCGTGGCCGAGGTCCGCCGTCGCGGCTTCAAGCTTTGCGCCGTCGATGTCGCAGAGTGCGAGAATCGCCCCCTCGGCGGCGAGGCGGCGCGCGGTGGCGAGCCCGATGCCGGAGGCTGCGGCGGTCACGATCGCCACCTTGTTTTCGAACCGTCCCAAGTCCCCTCCCCGCCGTTGACGGCGCCGCTTTCGCCCTCCTATCGTCGCGTCAACGATAGGGCCGCGCAAGATTGCGAGCGGTCCACAGGGAGAAAACGATGCAGGGATTGATGATGGACATGCCGCTGCTGATCAGTGGCCTCATCAAGTATGCCGCCGATCATCATGGCGAGGCCGAGGTCGTCGCGCGCGAGATCGAGGGCGACATCCATCGCTACACCTATGCCGATGCGCATCCGCGCATGAAGCGCATGGCGCTCGCGCTGAAGCGGTTGGGCATGAACATGGGCGACCGCGTCGGCACGCTGGCCTTCAACACGCATCGCCATTTCGAGATGTTCTACGCCGCGCCCGGCATGGGCTACGTGCTGCACACGGTCAATCCGCGGCTGTTCCCGGACCAGCTCGTCTACATCATCAACCACGCGGAAGACCGGCTGCTGTTCATCGACCGTGCGACGCTGCCGATCGTGGAAGCCATCGCGCCGCGGCTGGAGACGGTCGAGGCCTTCGTCTTCATGTCGTCGCGCGAGCGGATGCCCGACGTGAAATTCCCGAAGCCGGTCCATTGCTACGAGGAACTGCTGGCAGCCGAAGACGAGACGGGCTTCGACTGGCCGACCTTCGACGAGAAGACCGCCTCAACGATCTGCTACACGTCGGGCACGACGGGCAACCCCAAGGGCGTCGTCTATTCGCATCGCGCGGCTATCCTGCAGACGATGGTGTGCTCGAGCTTCGAGTTCATGCCGGGCCACAAGGAAGGCGTGCGCGAGGTGATGTTCCCGATGGCGCCGCTGTTCCACGGCAACGGCTGGAACATGCCGTTCACCGCGCCTTTCACCGGATCGAAGCTCGTGCTGCCCGGCCGCAATTACGAGCCCGACAAGCTCTACGAACTGCTGGAAGGCGAAGGCGTGACGCTGTCTGCCGGCGTGCCGAGCTTCTGGCTGATCCTGCTCGACTGGCTGGCCCGCAACGGCAAGAAATTCTCAACACTGCGCGCGACGCTGTCGTCGGGCTCGGCGCCGCCGCGCGCGATGGTGGACAAGCTCAAGCGCGAATATGGCGTGGACTACATCCAGGCCTGGGGCATGACCGAGGCGCTCGGCTGCACCATGCCCTCGATGCGGCCGGGGTCCGACGCGCTGTCGGATGCGGAAAAACTCGACCGCCGCATGGTTTCGGGCCGCGCCTGCTTCGGCACGGAATTGCGGATCGTCGACGACGAGGGCAAGCCCCTGCCGCACGACGGCGTCGCAGTCGGCCATTTGCGCGCCCGCGGCCCGTGGGTGGCAGGCGGCTACATGAAGCTGAACGAGGGAATCGATCCCGACGGCTGGCTGATCACTGGCGACATGGCGCTGATCGACCCCCAGGGCCACGTGTCGCTGACCGACCGCTCCAAGGACGTCATCAAGTCCGGCGGCGAGTGGATTTCCTCGATCCAGCTCGAGGACGCCGCCCTCTCCCACCCGGACGTGCTGCAGGCGGCCGTGATCGCGGTCAACCACGAGAAATGGCAGGAGCGGCCGCTGCTGCTGGTTGTGCGCCGGCAGGGTTCGACCGTCGACGGGCAGGCGATCCTCGATCACATGCGGCCGAAGATCGCGAGTTGGTGGATGCCGGACGCGGTGGAGTTCATGGAGGAGTTCCCGATGACCGGCACGGGCAAGGTGCAGAAGATGGCGCTGCGCTCCCGCTTCAAGGACTACAGGGTCGGCGCCTGAGCCTCCCGGCGGCGCGCCTCGTTCGAGACATTGGTGTTGCGCGCGCGACACGCGAGCCGGAAACCCGGCCAAGCTCAAGCCTTGCAGCGTTGCAAGCAAAGGGTCCCTTGGCCAGAATGAAGCCGGAATCAGGCGGCCCGCGCGAATCGGGGCCGGGTGTCTGCAAATCTAAGGAAAAGTCCATGCGGCGAACGATCCTCGCTTATGCCCTCGCGTTCACCGGCCTCGTGGCCGCCGGCGCAGCCACCGCGGCGCCTGGCGTCGAATATGATCCGCTCACCCATGCGCCGCTGGTGCAGGCGCCGGGCGCGCTCGGCGCCGGCGGCCGGCCGATGGCCACCGCCATTCCGCGCGAGACCGTCTATTTCAACGGCAAGTATGCGCCGGGCACCATCGTCATCTCGACGACCGAGCGTCGCCTCTATTTCGTCCTGCCCGGCGGACAGGCGATCAAGTACGGCGTCGGCGTCGGCCGCCCGGGCTTCGAATGGTCCGGCGTCAAGACGGTCGCCATGAAGAAGGAATGGCCGGATTGGACGCCGCCCGCGCAGATGCTGCGCCGCCGCCCCGACCTGCCGCGCCACATGAAGGGCGGCGTCGAGAACCCGCTCGGCGCGCGCGCCATGTACCTC
>CAMFKC010000181.1 GCA_945956975.1 uncultured Methylocystaceae bacterium
GGTGCACGTGAAGACGCTTGCGAGCCAGAAGCGTCGGGCTCTGCTGCGGGCCCGTCGCATAGATCGCCGAACTCGTGTCGTAGCGGATCTTGCCCCATTCCTCGTAATTGAGCTGATCCATGATTTCCGGCGAGGGCTGCGGCGGCGGCTTGTAGGCCACCTTGGCGAGAGCAGCGGCCTCCGCCTTCAGCGTGTCGAAGGAGAAGGGCTTCGCAGGCCCGAGTTTCAGCTCCGCGGCAGCTGCCGGCGCGATCGGCAGGATGGAGGCGAGACTGGCTGCGCCGGCGGCTCCCAGCACCTTGCGGCGGTCGATCTCGGTCATGGCTTTCCTCGAATCAGAAACGGCGCGCAGCGGCGCTTCCCTGGAAAGCTAGCCGCGCGCGCCCGCCGGTTCAAATTAAGGTCTGTCCAGCTTGCGCCGCGTTTCAGCCCATCCCGAGCGCGGACAGGTAAAGGTCGAGAATCTCTTCCTCTTCCTTGCGCTTGTGATGGTCCATCCGGCGGATCGAGACGATCTTGCGCATGATCTTGACGTCGTAGCCCGTGCCCTTGGCTTCGGCGTAGACATCCTTGATGTCCTCCGCCAGCGCGCGCTTTTCCTCTTCGAGCCGCTCGATGCGCTCGATGAAGGATTTGAGGTGGCCGGAGTCGATGGAATTGGTGCTCATGGGATACTCGGGCGGCAAACGAACGGGCGAGTAGCGAGTAGCGAATGGGAGCGGAGGGAGCAAGTGACGATCGCGGCCTGCTTGTCGCTGTCCCCGCTATTCGCTACTCCCTGTGCATAAATTTCGGGAGGACACATGATCGAGGCGGTGATCTGGGATTTCGGCGGCGTCATCACGTCGAGCCCCTTCGAGGCTTTCGCGCGGTTCGAGCAGGAACGCGGATTGCCGAAGGATTTCATCCGCATGATCAATGCGAACAACCATCTCGAGAACGCCTGGGCGAAATTCGAGCGCGCGGAAGTCACCCACGCGCAATTCGACGAACTTTTTCGGGCTGAGGCGATCGCCGCCGGCCACGAGGTGCGGGGCGCCGACGTCCTGCCGCTGCTGGCGGGCCTGCCGCGCCCCGAAATGGTCGAGGCGCTGCGCCGCATTCATGCGCGGATGAAGACCGGCTGCATTACCAACAATCTGCCGGCCAAGGAATCCGGCGCGATGGCCGGCATGTACAAGGCCGACATCATGAAGATGTTCAACCATGTGATCGAAAGCGCCAAGATCGGCCTGCGCAAGCCCGATCCGAAGATCTACGCGATGATGGTCGAGGCGCTCGACGTCGATCCCGCGAAATGCGTCTATCTCGACGATCTCGGCGTCAACCTGAAGCCCGCCCGCGACATGGGCATGAAGACGATCAAGGTGGTCGAGCCCGGCCCGGCGCTCGATCAACTCGAGCAATACGTCGGCTTCGCGCTGCGCTGAAAACAAGAACTCTCATCCTGAGGCGCCGCCCGCGCAGCGGGCGTCTCGAAGGATGGCCGCGATAGACATTGCTGGCCCTGCCACCCTTCGAGACGCGATGCTGCGCATCGCCGCTCAAGGTGTGGGATTGGCAACTGCGCCATGCGGCCCGCAGGCCGCGTCCAATTCGCGTTTGTCCGCCACCCACGCGACAATCGACACCACCGACAGAACGCCGAGCGCGAGGAAACACGCAGGATACCCGTAGGCCTGCGCAATCCATCCGCCGACGATTGGCGACAACGCCGCGCCGACGCCCTGCGCCGTCAGCGCCGCGCCCTGCCCGACATTGATGCGGCCCGTGCCGTCGAGCAGGCGCGCGACAAGGCCAGGCACGGCGACGCTCTGCAGTCCGGCGCCGACGCCATCGAGAATCTGTACGGGATAGACGCCCCAATAATCGATAGCGTGCGCGGCGATATAGCCGCGCAGCGGCAGCGCCAGAAACGACACCAGCAGGATCGTCCAATAGCCGGTGCGCTCCGCCGCGCGCATCGCGATCAGCGACGCCAGCACCATCGTGCCCTGCGCGACGATGACGGTGAGCGCGACGAAGCTCGCCGGATCGCCCTTGCCGGCGCTGACGACCGCCATGCCGAAGAGCGGCAGCATGGCGGCATTGCCCAGATGAAACGCAAGCAAGGCGACGCCGAGCGTCAGCAACGGGCGACAGGTGAGCAGCACGCGAAAGCCGCTCACTCCCGCATTCGTGTCCTCGCCCTCCAGGCCGCGCGCCGCGGCATTGTCGATGGAGCGCGCCGGGATGAGCAAGACGCTAGCGATAGAAAGCACGCCGAACGCCGCTGCGAGAGCGAATATCGCGACGAACCCGAATTTGAGCCCGAGCCAGCCCGACAGCGCCGCGCCCACGACATTGCCCGCGTGATTGAGCGCCTGGTTGAGGCCGTTCTGACGTCCAAAGCCCTCCTGACGCACGATCCCGAGCGTCATGCCGACGATAGCGGGGCCGAGCGCGGCCGCTGAAAGCGCGGTGGCCGCCTGCGAAAATGCGACCATCCAGAAGTCTTGCGAAACCAGCACCAGCGCAGACGCTGCGCAGGTCGCGAGGCCCGCGAAGACGATCAGCATGCGCTTGTCGGAACTCCAGTCGACGAGCGCGCCGGCCGGCGCGGTGGCCAACAGGCCTGCGACGCCGCCGATCGTGAGCGCGGTCCCGATCAGGCCGCTCTGCCATCCATGCTGCTGCAGGAACACGCCGAGGAAAGGCCCGATGCCGGCCTGGAAATCCGCCATGAAAAAATTGAGGGCAAGGAGCGCCCAAATCGCGCGGCGTTCGGTCATTGCGGGCCGCATGCGCCGTTGCAGTCGACCGAACCCCGCATCAAGCCCTCCGTCGCGCGCCGGAGGACGAAGCGCCGCCTTGGCGCACAGCTAACGCCACCGTTTCAGTCTGGTTCCAGGCTGCGAGCGGCGGTTTTGCTCAGAAGAGCTGCACCAGGATCATGACGAGCCCGACCATGGAAACGACCCATGCGCCGGTGCGGAGCCAGGGAATGCCCGCTACGTAGATTGCGCCATGCGCGACCCGGGCCCAGAAGAAGAGCTGCGCGCCGAGCGCCGTGGTGGCGTTGGTCTTCCCCGCAATCTGCGCGACCAGCACCAGCGCGGCGAACAGCACGATATTTTCGAGCATGTTGCGGTGCGCGCGCGATGCGCGGCCGGCCCAGCCCGTCATTTCAGGCAGGTTTTCACGATTGCCGGCAAGAGGCGGGAGGCCGACCTGCAATTGGGCGCCGAGCGCGGCGACCAGCATCTGCACGAGCGTGAGAACCACGCTCCAGACGAGCATCTTCAATTCGATCGACATGGCGGCCTCCCTGCAACCTGACGCGAAAGGATGCGCCAGGTCGCAGGTCTTGTCGAATGCATATGCCGATGATCACGCAGCCGCGCGAAAATCTCCCATTTGCGCGTCGAGCGCGCGCTTGAAGGCGGGTCGCGCCGTGCAGCGTTCGAGGTAGGGGCCAAGCCGCTTGTCCGAGACGACCATTTCGCTTTCGCCGGGAATGCGGAGCACGGTCGCCATCATCAGGTCGCCCACCGTGAACCTGTCGCCGTCGAGGTAGGGCTTGTCGCCGAGCGCGTTGGACAGCCCGGCAAGCCGTCGCTCTGCGAGGTCGCGCGCGCTTGCGCGACGCAGTTTCGCCCACTCCTGGTCGGCGAAGACCACATCGGCCAGAAAGAAATTCACGAGCGCCGGTTCGACCGAATTGAGCGCAGCGATCATCCATTGCGTCGCCCGATCGCGCGCGCGGATGTCCGTCGGCAAAAGCCTTTCGGATTGCGCGCCGATGTGCAGGACGATCGCGCCCGACTCGAACAAGGTGACATCGCCGTCTTGCAGGATCGGCACCTGACCGAAAGGTTGCAGAGCACGATACTCGGGCTTGTCCTGATCGCCGGGCGACAGCAGTTTGGTCTGGTAGGGCAGCCCGACTTCCTCGAGCGCCCATCGCACGCGCAAATCGCGCACCTGGCCCCGCGCGAAATCGGGCACTGTCTTGAATGCGGTAACTGTGATCATGATCGTGCGCCTCCTTACGCAGTGATCCTGCCGGCATAGTCACTAAAGCACTCGACAAAGACGGCTTCCCAGCCGTTTGCAAAACCGCTGCGCATGGCGGCCGCTTCGTCGCCGAGCCGCTCCCAATGCGAATGAATCAGGGTGACGCGGCAGGACTTTTCGTCGACCGGATCGAACGTCACTTCGACTTCGCCGGACATTTCCTTTTCGCGGCCCATACCGAAGCTGAACACGACGCGCCTGCCGGGTTCAAAGGCGAGCACCTCGCCCCAATCGCGCTGCTCGCCGGTGTTGAGCGTCTCGTAGATGCGACCGCCAACGCGCGTCTCGAAGTCGACGCGCACCGTCGTCTCTCCGGCCGCGTCCTTGGCGCGGGTGTGACGCTTCAGCGGCCACCACGCAGAAATCTCTTCGGTAAAAAGCCGAAACGCGTCCTGAGGCGAGCGACGCACGTCGATGGATTTGACGATCGGACCGAGTTCGACGACGCTCATTCCTGTTTCTCCGCATGGGCCTTGAAGTTGACGAGCGCCTCGTCCCAGAAGCCCTCGATCCAGTCGCGCAGGGCGCGCAGGCCCGGCGTGTGAATGCTGTAGATGCGCGCAGCGCCCCGCGGCTCGTCGCGCACGAGACCCGCCTCGCGCAGCGCCTTGAGGTGCTGGGACACCGCAGGCCGGCTGACCGGCAGCCCATTGGCGATTTGCTGCACCGAGGCCGGGCCGCTTCGGAGTTTTTCGAACACCGCTCGACGGGTGGGGTCCGCCAGCGCGGTCAAGGCCGTTGTGTAAGTCATTACTTACCGTAAATGCATACTTACGAATTGTCAAATGGAAATTCCGCGCTGACGTTGGGGCGTCGCAATTCAGGATCTGCCGATAATTTCAGGTGCGGGTCGGATGCATCTCGACGCGGTGCACGGCCGGATCGGCGAGCACGGGCTTCAATTCGCGTGCAAGCCGCTGCGCCCATTGCTCCTGGCCGCTCGCGTCGGCGATGAGGTCCTGTCGCAATTCGACCAGGACATGCGGCAGGCCGCGCGACGTCCCCAGTTCCCACATCGTGTCGCCGGCAAGCGCGCCGTCGTAGGGTTCGTTGTCCCCGACGATCAGATCACGCTCGCCCTGGAGGCCCGCGATCAATGGTTTCGCCAGGCGCGGATCGCAATCCCAGAGCAGCGCGACATGCCACGGGCGCGGCGCGCCTTTCCACACCGGCGTGAAGGAATGAACGGAGACGATGCAGGGAACGACGCCGCTCGCCGTCATGCGCTCGATCTCCGCAATGGCCGCATCGCGATACGGACGCCAGTAATTCTCGCGACGCTTCTCGACTTCGGCCGCATCGATCCGCGCATTGCCGGGTATCATCGCGCCGTCGGAAATTCGCATCACCAGCGTCGGATCGTCGCCGCCGCGATTGGGATCGATCAGCAGGCGCGAGAAACAGGACATCACCGCAGGCGCATTCAGCAGTTGCGCTAGCCGCCGCGTGACGCCCGCCGCGCCGATGTCGTAGGCGATATGGCGCGCGAACGCTTCCGGCGAGAGGCCGAGCGAGCCGTATTCGGCGGGAAGCGCATTGGATGCGTGATCGCAGACGATGAGGACGCCGGCGTCGGCGGGACCTTCGATTCGTTCGACGGGATTGAAGTGGGGCATGGATTTTCAACTGCCGCAGGACGGTCGTGGTTTCAAGCCTCAGGCCTCGCGCGCATAATCTTCGAGCCGCGCGGCGATCACGGCCAGGATCGCATCCCGCGCCGGATCGCGCGAGCCCCTGAGCCAGGCCGCCGCGAGCGGCAGGCGCCCGGCGCCCTCCCCTGCGTCCTTCAGCGGCACGAAACGCACGCCCGGAATCGCC
>CAMFKC010000182.1 GCA_945956975.1 uncultured Methylocystaceae bacterium
TTGCCGGGCTCGCCCAGCACGTGGGCGGCGTCGACCTTCACCTTGGAGAAGGAGATTTCAGCCGAGCGCGTGGCGTCCTGGTTCCAGTAGCCGCGGCGCGTTACGCCCGGCGCGCGCGCGTCGACGAGGAAGAGGCCGATGCCGTTCTCGTCGCGCGTTCCGCCGGAGACGCGCGCGGAAACGATCAGCCAGTCGGCGGCGTCGCCATTGAGCACCAGCGACTTCTCGCCGTCGAGCACCCAGCCGTCGCCCTCCTTCGTCGCCTTGGTGGAGACGCAGGCGAGATTGTAGCGCGCGGCGCGCTCGTGGTGGGCGAAAGCGAAGATCTTCTCGCCGCCGGCGATCTGCGGCACGAGTTCGGCGCGCTGCGCGTCGCTCGCGGCATGGCGGATCACGCCCCCCGAGAGAATGACAGTCGCCATATAGGGCTCGACCGCCAGCGCGCGGCCGAGCGATTCCATGACGATCATGGTCTCGACGGGGCCGCCGCCGAAACCGCCGTCGGCTTCCGCGAAGGGCAGGGCGAGCAGGCCGAGTTCGGCGAACTGTCCCCACATGTCGCGAGAGAAGCCGTGCTCTTCCTTAAGATAGGCCTTGCGCTTGTCGAAGTCGTACTTGTCCGCGACCAGGCGGTCGACGGAATCCTTCAGCATGCGCTGTTCTTCGGAGAGATCGAAATCCATTTTTCTGTCCTGTTACAGGGCGTCATTGCGCGCGAAGCGAAGCAATCCAGAGGTGTGGTTCGGCTCTGGATTGCTTCGTCGCTTCACTCCTCGCAACGACGGCATTAGCGACGATGCCTCAAAGGCCGAGAATGGCCTTGGCGATGATGTTCTTCTGGATCTCGTTGGAGCCGCCGTAGATCGACACCTTGCGGTAGTTGAAATAGGCGGGCGCCAGCGGCGAGGCCCAGTCGGGGCCGGCCGGCGGCTCGTTCCAGCCGTCGTGCGTCTCCTTGCGGAAGGGCGCGATGTAGGGGCCGGCGACTTCCAGCGCGAGTTCGGTGATCTGCTGCTGGATTTCCGAGCCCTTGATCTTGAGGATCGAGGAGGCCGGGTCCGGCTTGCCTTTTTCGCGCGTGCGTTCCGCCGCCACCACTCGCAGCTGGGTCATCTCCAGCGCCTTCAGTTCGACCTCGATCGAGGCGAGCTTCTCGCGGAAGCGCTGGTTCTCGATCAGTGGCGTATCGCCGTCGAGTTCGGCCTTGGCGAGTTGCTTGATGCGGCGGATGCGCTCCTTCGAGGCGCCGACGCGCGCGATGCCCACGCGCTCGTTGCCGAGCAGGAACTTGGCGTAGTCCCAGCCCTTGTTCTCCTTGCCGACGAGATTCTCGACCGGCACCTTCACGTCGTCGAAGAAGACTTCGTTGACCTCGTGGCCGCCCTCGATCGTGATGATCGGCTTCACGGTGATGCCCGGCGTCTTCATGTCGATCAGAAGGAAGGAAATGCCTTCCTGCTTCTTCGCGTTGGGATCGGTGCGCACGAGCATGAAAATCATGTCGCCGTGCTGGCCGAGCGTGGTCCAGGTCTTCTGGCCGTTGACGATGTAGAAATCGCCCTCACGCTTTGCGGTGGTGCGAAGCCCTGCGAGATCGGAGCCCGCGCCCGGCTCCGAGAAGCCCTGGCTCCACCAAGTGTCGAGATTGGCGATCGCCGGCAGATACTTCTTCTTCTGCTCCTCGGAGCCGAAGGTGTAGATGACCGGTCCGACCATGCTGACGCCGAAGGCGAGTGTCTGCGGCGCGGGCGCCAGCATCTGCTCCTCCAGGAAGATGTACTGCTGCACGGGCGACCAGCCGGTGCCGCCGTATTCCACGGGCCAGTGCGGAACGGCCCAGCCCTTCTTGTTGAGGATGCGCGTCCAGCGGATCATGTCCTCCTTGCCGGGGTGCAGGCCGGCGACCAGCTTCTCGCGGATGTCGGTGGGCAGATGTTCCTTGAAGAAGGTTCGCACCTCGTCGCGGAAGGCGATTTCTTCGGGCGTAAAACTGAGGTCCATTGGCAGCCTCTCGGGTTGGTTCTGTGATCGGTATCGGACGTAGCGCACGGCTCACACTTTTGCGAGCGGCGTACAGAGCGGGTTCAAACGGCGCCTATCAGGCGCCTTCGTGATCGGAATGCATTTCGCGCCGCCTGGTTCGACATGCGAAATGCAAACCGGCAACGCGCGATGTCATCGATGGCCGGAAAAGAACGGCTTTCGCGATTGAACCGCGATCGCCCGCAAAGCGCCGGTTCAGCGCGAATGTCCGACAATTTTGCAACGCATTTCCCACATTATCGTTTGACCGAGACGCTAGTTTGTGATCGATTTCAAGTCAACGAGAACGCGGCCACGCCGCTCTCCGATTTCGCAAGTGCGAACAGCATTTCGGTTTGCGAAACGGAGAAAATGATTGGGAATGTAGCAGGCGTCCCGCGCGCGCCAACGAGCGCAGCGCACCAAAAAGAACGCCGACACGGAAACGCGGACAGAGGGTGGAAATACGCATGGGTTCAGTTTGCAGGGCAGGGCGCGGCAGGGTGGCTTGCGCGCCCGTTTCGCGTCGCGCGAATTCAGGAGGCCTTTCATGAGCAATGCGGCAGGCGGGGCGCCGCTGCTGGAAGTGCGCGATGTGGCGGTGCGGTTCGACGGAATCGTCGCGCTCGACGGCGTCTCCTTCAAGTTGCACAAGGGCCAGGTGCTGGGGCTGATCGGGCCCAACGGGGCCGGCAAGACGACCATGTTCAATTGCCTGAGCCGGCTCTACACGCCGACCGAGGGCGACGTGCTGTTCGAGGGCCAGAGCATCCTGCCGCGCCCCGCGCATGAGATGGCGGCGATCGGCATCGGCCGCACGTTCCAGAACGTGGCGCTGTTCTCGCGCCTGACCGTTCGCGAGAACGTGCTGATCGGCGGCCATTCGCATACCAACAGCAATTTCTGGAACGACTCGCTGCGGCTTCCCAGCTCGCGCTCGGTGGAGCGCGGCCTGGAAAAGACCGCGCAGGAGCTGATCGACTATCTGCATCTCGGCGACGTCGCCGACCGTCCGGTGGCGGGCCTGCCGTTCGGCACGCAGAAGCGCGTCGAGCTCGCCCGCGCGCTGGCGGCTTCTCCGAAGCTGCTGCTGCTCGACGAGCCGGCCGGCGGCCTCAACCATGACGAGGTGCACGAACTCGGGCGTCTCGTGAAGCAGATTCGCGACGACCGCGACGTGACCGTGCTACTGGTCGAGCATCACATGGGCCTCGTCATGTCGATCTCCGACAATGTGGTCGCGCTCAATTTCGGCAAGAAGATCGCGGAAGGCACGCCTGATGTCGTGCGCAAGGATCCCGAACTGATCCGCGCCTATCTCGGTGGAGAAGCCGCATGAGCAAGCTTCTCGAAGTCAAGGGACTGACGGCCGGCTACGGCCAGGTGCGCGTGCTGCACGGGCTGGATTTCAGCCTGGACGAAGGCGGCGTGACGACGCTGCTGGGCGCCAACGGCGCCGGCAAGACGACCACGCTGCGCGCGATCTGCGGCATGGTGAAGTCGGGCGGGGAAATCCTGTTCGAAGGCAAGAACATCCTCGGCAAGTCGACGGAGGACGTGGCGCGGCTCGGCGTCGCGCACATTCCGGAAGGGCGCGGGACGTTCACGCGCATGACGGTCGAGGAGAACCTGCAGCTCGGCGCCATCACGCGCTCCGACAAGCAGAACGTGGCCAAGGACATCGACAAGATGTACGACCACTTCCCGCGGCTGAAGCAGCGTCGCACGCAGCAGGCGGGCACGCTGTCGGGCGGCGAACAGCAGATGCTCGCCATCGCGCGCGCGCTGATGCTGCGCCCGCGGCTGATGCTGCTCGACGAGCCGTCCTTCGGCCTCGCGCCGCTCGTCGTGAAGGAGATGTTCGAAATCCTCACCGCGCTGAACAAGGAGGAGAACGCGTCCATGCTCATCGTCGAGCAGAACGCGGCGCTCGCGCTCGGCATCGCCGACGAGGCCTATCTCCTCGAAACCGGTTCGATCGTGATGTCGGGCCCTGCGAAACAGATCGGGGCCGACGAGAACGTCCGTCGCTCCTACCTCGGCTATTGAGGAGACCCCGGTATGGAGCTTCTTTTCCAGCAGATCCTGGCGGGCATCTCGACCGGCGCGATCTACGCCTGCATGGCGCTCGCGGTCGTCATGATCTACCAGGCGATCGACCACCTGAACTTCGCCCAGGGCGAAATGGCGATGTTCTCGACCTTCATCGCCTGGCAGCTGATCGAGAAGGGCGTGCCCTACTGGCTCGCCTTCCTGATCACCGTCGTCGTGTCCTTCGTCGGCGGCGTCGCCATTGAACGCATCGTGTTCAAGCCGATTGAACATGCGCCCGTGCTCAGCCACGTCGTCATCTTCATCGCGCTCTATTCGGTCATCAACTCGATGGCCGGCTTCATCTGGGACTTCACGGTCAAGAGCTTCCCTTCGCCGTTCGGGTCCTCGCCGCTGTTCGGCTCGACGCTGATCTCGTCGCACCAGGGCGGCATGATCGCGGTCACGCTCGGGCTTCTGGTGCTGCTCTATCTGTTCTTCAGTTTCACGAGCGTCGGCCTCGCGATGCGCGCGGCGGCGGCGAATCCCGCCTCGGCTCGGCTGGTCGGCATCCGCGTGTCCTGGATGACGGCGCTCGGCTGGGGCATGGCGGCCGCGATCGGCTCGATCGCCGGCATGCTGATCGCGCCGGTCGTGTTCCTCGAACCGAACATGATGATCTCGATCCTGCTCTACGGTTTCGCGGGCGCCGTTCTCGGCGGCCTGACGAGCCCGGGCGGCGCGGTGCTCGGCGGTTTCGCCGTCGGCGTCATCGAGAATCTCGCAGGCACCTACATCCCCGTCATCGGCGCCGAACTGAAGCTGCCGATCGCGCTGGTGGTGATCGTTGTGGTGCTCGTCTTCAAACCCGCGGGCCTGTTCGGCCGCGTCGTCGTCTCGCGAGTCTGACATGTCGGCACACGAAGAAACCGTCGTCCATCACGACATCGGGGAATCGCCGGAAGGCGAGAACCGCGGCATCGCCCGTCCCGCTGCGCCCGCCGCAAATTCAGGGAAAACAACGCGGCTGGTCATCTTCCTCGTGCTTCTCGCCGTTGCGCTGGTTCTGCCGGCCTTCGTCAAGAATTTCGTGGTCTTCCAGTTCACGCAGACGATGGTCTACGCCATCGCGATCCTCGGCCTGAACCTGCTCACCGGCTTCAACGGGCAGTTCTCGCTCGGCCATTCGGCCTTCTACGCGGTCGGCGCCTATACGGCGGCGATCATGATGGAGCACATGGGCGTGAGCTACGTGTGGACGCTGCCGGTGGCCGGCATCATCTGCTTCATCCTTGGCTTCCTGTTCGGCCTTCCGGCGCTCAGGCTCGACGGCGTCTATCTCGCGCTCGCGACCTTCGCGCTCGCGGCGGCGACGCCGCAGATCCTGAAGCTGTCGCCGCTCGAGCACTGGACCGGCGGCGTGCAGGGCATCGTCATCACCAAGCCTGACGCGCCATTCGGGCTCAAGCTGAACCAGGATCAGTGGCTCTACTACTTCACCCTGATCGTCGGCGTGATCCTCTATATCGCGGCGAAGAACCTGGTGACGAGCCGCACGGGCCGCGCGCTGATGGCGATCCGCGACAATCCGATCGCGGCGCGCTCGATGGGCGTGAACACTTCGCTCTACAAGGCGAGCGCGTTCGGCCTGTCCGCGCTCTACACCGGCATCGCCGGCGCGCTCGGCGCCATCATCGTGCAGTTCGTCGCGCCCGATTCCTTCACGCTGACGCTGTCGATCGGCTTCCTCGTCGGCCTCGTCGTCGGCGGCGTCGGCTGGCTGCCGGGCGCGCTGTTCGGCGGCGCCTTCCTGCTG
>CAMFKC010000183.1 GCA_945956975.1 uncultured Methylocystaceae bacterium
CGCGTGTCCCACGCGGAGCCGAAGCTGCCGCGCAACGTGGCGGTCGCGCGCGACATTCCCTATGGCGCGGAGGAGGACGCGAAGCTCGACTTCTATCTGCCCAAGGACATTGCCGGCACGGACCGCGCGCTGCCGACCATCTTGTGGATTCACGGCGGCGGATGGGCGGGCGGCAGCAAGGAGTATGTCGCGCAATATGCGGCTGCGCTGGCGGCGGGCGGCTTCGCGGTCGCTGCGATCGACTACAGCCTGCCGCCGAAGGCCACCTATCCGACGCCGGTGCGTCAGGCTTTCGACGCGCTCGCCTATCTCAAGCGCGAGGCCGCGCGCTTGCATGTCGATCCCAAGCGCTTCTTCGTGGCCGGCGATTCGGCCGGCGCTCAAATGGCGGCGCAGGTCGCCGCCGCCACGACGTCGAAAGCCTATGCGCGCAAGGTTGGCGTAAAGCCGACGCTGGATGCGAAGGCGTTGAAGGGCGCGCTGCTCTATTGCGGCGCCTTCGATCTCGCGACCATGGGATTTTCAGGGCCGATCACCTCGAAGCTCGACGGGCCCCTCGCGCAATATGCGGGCACGCAGACGTTTCGCGCGGATCGAAAGTTCGCGACCTTCTCCGTCGCGCGCTATGTGACGCGCGCCTTTCCGCCATCCTTCGTGACGGCCGGCAACGACGATGATTTCGAGGACCAGTCGCGCGCCTTCGCGGCGCGCCTGAAGAAGCTCGGCGTGCAGGTCGACGAGATGTTCTTCGACGCCGATTTCACGCCGCGCCAGACGCATGTCTACAATTTCGCGCTGGACAACAAGCCTGCGCGGGATTCCGTCACGCGCTCGGTGGAGTTCATGAAGGCGGCGCTGGGGTGGAAATGACGGGCGCTGGAAAGCGCGGCCGCAAGTGTTGAAGGTCTGACGTCGCCGCGCTTCAGACCTGCGTCGTCGCGAGATCCGGCATCAGCAGCGCGGCAAATATCGTGAACAGCAGCAGCAGCGCCCAGAAGGCGACCGCGCTGCGGCTGATGAGGCGCGAGCCGTAGGCTTCGACATGCTGTTCCCAGCCCGGCGGATTGCCGGCGTAGGTCTGGATGTCGGCGCGCCAGAGGTCGCTCAGCTTGAACTTCTGGTCGAAGATGGAGGGGCGTGGCAGCAGCACGGTGCCATGTTCCGCAATGCGGCCGAAAGCGGCGATCTCGATCTCGCGCAGGTAGGCGGCGATCTCGGCGATGCGCGACAGCGCTACCCAGGCGCGCACGCCCGCCAGCAGCACCATGATCGGCGCGATCCAGTAGACGCCACGCCCGCCCGCGGCGGCGCCGTGCGTGAGCACCCACGTATAGAAAAGCGCGAGCGCGCCGAGCGTCAGAGTCTCCAGCCGGCGCGTGTCGCGCACCTGCTCAAGGATTTCTTCGCGCAACATGCGATATTGGTCGGCGTGGTCGAGGTCGCTCACGGTCCTGGCGCTTTGCGTGTCCAGCATGATCAGTGCCCGCCGAATGAGACGAGAGTGCGGACGGGGACGCCGAGGTCGCGGATTTTCTGCGCGCCGCCGAGGTCCGGCAGGTCGATCACGAAACAGGCGGCGACGATGTTGGCGCCCATCTTCTGCAGAAGCTTGACCGCGCCCTCCGCCGTGCCGCCGGTGGCGATGAGATCGTCGACCAGAATGACACGCTCGCCTTTCGTGACGGCGTCCTCGTGCATCTCCATCTCGTCGATGCCGTATTCCAGCGAATAGGCGATCGAGACCTTGGCGTGGGGCAACTTGCCCTTCTTGCGGATCGGGATGAAGCCCGCCGAAAGCTGATGCGCCACCGCGCCGCCGAGAATGAAGCCGCGCGCTTCCATGCCGGCCACCTTGTCGATGCGCCCGCCCGCCCAGGGATGGACGAGTTCGTCCACGGCGCGGCGGAAGGCGCGGGCGTCGCCGAGCAGGGTGGTGATGTCGCGAAACAAAATGCCCGGCTTGGGGTAGTCGGGGATCGTACGAATGGCGTCGGCAAGGGTCTGTTCGAGCGAAGTCGCGTTCATCGGCTTTTCCGGGTCTGGCGCGCAGGTGCTAAGGCTCGGGTTTGATGACCCAGATTTTCCCGAAAGGAAAGCATCATGAACGATCAGGGCCAGCGCGTGACCGTCGTCGACATCGACATCCCCTTCACGCGCCTCGTCGGAATATTCATCAAATGGGGCATAGCCGCCGTGCCGGCGACGATCGCGCTGTCGGTGATCTTCAGCATCGTGTTCTCGCTGCTGATGGGCATTTTCGGCTTTGGCGCGATGAAGCTGCCGACGACGCGGTTGTAAGGATCACCCCGCCGCGTTCACCCGCGCCATGATCGCGTCCAGCTTCTTCAGCAGTTCGGGATCGCGCGCCTCGGGCGCGGTGATCAGCGCCGTGTCGAGCGCGCGGTCGGAGCCGATCGGGCAGGGGGTGCGCTCGGGCGGCATGTCTTTCAGCAGCCGCGCCAGCAGGCGGCTCGCCCTGGCGGCGTTGTCGTGGACGATCTTGATGATCTGCGCGACATCGACGTCGTCGTGCTCGGGATGCCAGCAGTCGAAATCCGTCACCATCGCCACCGTGGCGTATGAGATCTCGGCCTCGCGGGCGAGCTTCACTTCCGGGCAGGCGGTCATGCCGATGACATCGTAGCCCGCGGCCTTGTAGGTGAGGGATTCCGCGAGCGACGAGAATTGCGGGCCTTCCATGCAGACGTAGGTTCCGCCCTTGTGGAACGCGATGTTCTCAGCGGCGGCAGCGTCGGCGATGCGCTGTTGCAGCAGCGGCGCGACCGGGTGCGCCATCGAGACATGGGCGACGCAGCCGTTGCCGAAGAAGGAGGAATGGCGGCCGAAGGTGCGGTCGACGAATTGGTCCACCAGCACGAAGAAGCCGGGATAGAATTTCTCCTTGAAGGAGCCGCAGGCCGAGACCGAGATAATGTCGGTGACGCCGACGCGCTTCAGCGCGTCGATGTTGGCGCGGTAGTTGATGCCGGACGGCGATAGCCGGTGGCCGCGGCCGTGGCGGGGCAGGAAAACCGCCTCCGTGCCGCCCATGCGGCCGAAATGCAGGGTGTCGGATGGCTCGCCCCAGGGGGTGGGCACCTTCTCCTCGCGCAGGTCTTCCAGACCCGGCAGGTTGTAGACGCCCGAACCGCCGATGATGCCGATGATGGGTCTGGCCATGATGTCCCCGCGAATGTGTCAGCCGCGTTTTGGCCTCACGGATGTTTGAGCGCAAGGCCGTGGATGGCGGCGCCTGCGGCCTTGTTTGGGGCGGAACGCGTCCGTAGATTGGGACAAAGCCCGAAACGCCTGCGTTTTGGCGAGAAATTCGGCGTGCCGCGCGACGGCGCGCCCTGGAGTTCCCATGTCCCAGTCCAAGACACGCCACGCCCGCCTCATCATCGTCGGCTCGGGGCCGGCCGGCTACACGACGGCCATCTACGCTGCGCGCGCCATGCTCTCGCCGGTGCTGATCTCCGGTTTCGAGCCCGGCGGGCAATTGATGATCACCACCGACGTCGAGAATTATCCGGGCTTCGCCGAACCGATCCAGGGCCCTTGGCTGATGGAACAGATGCGCGCGCAGGCCGAGCATGTCGGCACGGAACTCGTGTCGGACTACGTCACCAAGGCCGAACTCGGCCAGCGGCCGTTCCGGCTGACCTGCGATTCCGGGAATGTGTGGACCTGCGACGCGCTGGTCATCGCCACCGGCGCCAAGGCCAAGTGGCTGGGCACGCCGAGCGAAGAGAAGTTCAAGGGCTACGGCGTATCGGCCTGCGCGACCTGCGACGGATTTTTCTACCGGGGCAAGGAAGTCATCGTCGTCGGCGGCGGCAATTCCGCGGTGGAGGAGGCGCTGTATCTGGCCAATCTCGCCGCCAAGGTGACTGTGGTGCACCGCCGCGATTCCTTCCGTTCGGAAAAGATCCTTGCGGACCGGCTGTTCGGCAATCCGAAGATCGAGGTCGTCTGGAATTCCGCGATCGACGAGATTCTCGGCGTCGAGAACCCGCTGGGCGTGACCGGCGTGCGGCTGAAGAACGTGCTCACCGGCGTGACCGAGGAGCGCAAGGTGGACGGCGTGTTCGTCGCGATCGGCCATGCGCCTGCGTCAGAGCTCTTCGCCGGCCAGGTGGAGATGAAGGCCAATGGCTACATCAAGACCGTTCCTGGCACGACGCAGACCAACATTCCCGGCGTTTTTGCTGCCGGCGACGTCGCCGACGACATCTACCGCCAGGCGGTGACGGCGGCGGGACTTGGCTGCATGGCCGCGCTCGAGGCCGAGAAATATCTGGCGGCGCAGGAGGCGCGTGCGGCGGCGGAATAGCCGGACCCGCCCGAAAAAATGCCTGCACCAGCACAAATATCGCTGGAATTGTCCGACAAAAGCATGCCATGAATTGCCGCACACAAGAACGTGGCGCATAAGCCGCGCGACCTCAGCGCATAACGTCCGTCAAACGGACGGCGGCCGAACGGGCCGAAGGGGAGGGTTGCCGTGGATTGGGATAAGCTGCGCGTTTTCCACGCGGCGGCGGAAGCCGGCTCTTTCACGCATGCGGGCGAGCGGCTCGGTCTGAGCCAGTCGGCTGTCAGCCGGCAGGTCGGCGCGCTGGAGCAGGATCTCGACACGCCGCTGTTTCACCGTCACGCCCGCGGCCTCATCCTGACGGAGCAGGGCGATATCCTGCTGCGCACGGTCAAGGACGTGATGAGCAAGCTGGAGGCGGCGCGGCTTCGGCTTTCCGAGCAGCGCGAAAAGCCCCAGGGCGAATTGCGCGTGACCACGACGCTGGGCATAGGCGCCAACTGGCTCGCGCCCCAGCTCGGCGAATTCCTGGAGCTCTATCCGGAGATCAAGCTCCGTCTGATCCTGACCGACGACGAACTCGATCTCGGCATGCGCGAGGCGGACGTCGGCCTGCGCCTGCGGGCGCCTTCCCAGCCCGATCTGATCCGGCGCCGGCTGTTCACCGTCCACTACCACCTCTACGCGTCCGCCGATTACATCCGTCGGCATGGGCAGCCCAAGACGCTGGTCGACCTCGACCAGCATCGCATCCTCAGCTACGGCGCGACGGGCGCGGGTTTTCTCAACAGCCTCAATTCGTTGCTGACGGCGGGGCGCGACGCGAAGAACCCGCGCGTACCGGCGCTGTCGGTCAACAACATCACGGCGCTGCGGCATGCGGTGGAGGCGGGCGTCGGCATTGCGGTGCTGCCGGAATATCTGCTGGCGGCGGCCGATTCCGGGCTGGTGCAATTGCTGCCGAACGCGGAAATGCCGGAGCTCGAGTGTTATCTCGTCTACCCCGAGGAAATGAAGAACGTCGCCCGCGTCCAGGTCTTCCGCGATTTCCTGGTCGCCAACGCGCAGCGCTGGAAATACTAGGCCCGGCAGGGGCATGAGCCTCGCGCATGCCGATGCGCGAGGTTTCATGTTGGGCTCGCATGCCTACCATGCGGGCGCCCTGATTGCTTGGGACTCGGGCAAAGCGCATCCTTCCATCATCGGTTGCGTCGTTCACTGCCTCCCCGGTGAACAAAACAGCCGGTCATTCCCTCTTGAAGTCCTCTGGCGACATGCCGGAAGCGGCCGGACGAAAGTCCGGCCTTCTTTTTGCGTCCGTCCGGCGATCACTTGCCCGTGGTCGACGACGAGGCAAGCTTCTTGGCCATGTCGAGATGCTTCTTCAGGCCGGGAAGCTGCTTGGTGGCCAAGCCCTTCACGCGATTGTCGTCGCCATTAGTCGCCTGCTCGCTGAACATGCCGATCGCCTTCTCGTGATCCGGGATCATGAAGGTGATGAACGCCTTGTCGAATTCGGCGCCGCTGAGCTTTTCGAGCTTGGCCTT
>CAMFKC010000184.1 GCA_945956975.1 uncultured Methylocystaceae bacterium
CACTTGCCTGCGCGCGCCTATTTGGTGTTCATGACCCCGATGGCGCATCGCGTTTCTCCCCGCCCCAAATGGTTCACGCCCGCGCTCTCGCTCGGGGCCCGCGTCGCGCGCCCGTCGCGCCGTCTTGCGCTGGCGGCGCTGCCAGCGCTGCTGTTGGCGGGATGCGGCGGCGGCCAGATGGAGAGCTACGACCTTGCGGCTGCGCCTGCGGAGACGCTGCGCGCAGGCTCGATCCGCGGCGTGCTGGCGGTCGCTGAACCATCGGCTGACGGGCCGCTCGATTCAGAACGGATCGTCATTCGCACAGGGCCTGACCAACTCGCCTATCTCTCCGGCGCGAAATGGGCGGGATCCCTGCCGGGGCTGCTGCAGGGCAAGATCATTGCGTCCTTCGAAAATGCGCGGCTGATGAAATCCGTCGTTCGGCCGGGCGGCGCGTCCGACTACTCGCTGCACGTCGACATCAGGCGTTTCGAAGTGGATGTCGCCAGCAATCTCGCGCGTATCGAACTGTCCGCACGCATCATATCCGATCGCACCGGGCGGCCGGTGGCGGCGAAGGCGTTCAGCGGAACATCGCCCGCAGACCGCACCGCCGACGGCAAGGCGGCCGAAGCGCTGGATGCAGCGCTGGCCAACGTTCTGCGTCAGATGGTGATCTGGACCGCGGCCGCCATCTGACCGTCAGAGATTGGCCTTCTGGTCTTCAGGAACGTCGTCCCACGGCCGCCAGTAGAGCGCAGCGCATTCCTCCCTCAACACGCCGCCCTCGATCGTGACGTCATCGCGATAGGCTTTCGCGACGAAGTCGAGCGTATCGACATGGCGCGCCTCAAAGTAGAGCTTGTGAACATCCTCCCGCCCTGCGCCGTAGACGATACGTCCAACCTTCGACCAGATCAGCGCCATCGTGCACATGCCGCAGGGCTGTAGCGTCGAGTAGAGGGTGGCGCCGCGCAATTCGCCGTTCATCCTGCCCTTGCCCGCCGCGCGGAGGGTTTCGATTTCGGCATGCGCGGTCGCGTCGCAATGGTCCTCGACGTGGTTGCGCGCGGCGGCGATCACTTTGCCGTCCAACACGATGACGCTGCCGATCGGAGCAAGCGCGGGATCCGCGCCGCGCTCGGTCGCAACCGCCAGCGCCTGCCTCATGAAACGTTCGTCGTCGGCTTGCATCGATCCTCCCGCGCACTGGCATTGAAACGGGAGCCCGACCGCAAGGTTCCGAGCGGGCGGACCCGCGTCGTCGGCGCGGGCCGGGTCCGCCGCAATTTCTTTCAGGACAGGATGCTCAGCCCCGCCACAAAAAAAGGCGGCGCCGAAGCGCCGCCCTGATTGACCCTGCGTTCCCCGCGGCTATTCGAAGCGCTGCGCGGCGTGCGCAAGCATCGTGTAGACCTTGCCCGTATCCGACACGAGATAGGACTTGGCCAGCGAGCCGTCGCGATCGTCGCGGCCGACTTCGGCGAGCAACCGCTCGAACTCGTGGATGTAGCGGTCGATCGTGTCGCGGAATTCGCGTTCGGCGCGGTAGCGGCGGCGGATCTCGTCGAACGCCTGCTGGCCCTGCAGCGTGTAGAGCCGGCGGCTGAACACGTTGCGCTCGCCGCGGCGATAGCGCTCCCACAGGTCGACCACCGCATCGTGGTCGAGCATGCGCGCGATGTCGAGCGACAGCGCATCCAGCGAGTCGATCGGCTTCGGCGCGGGCGTCGCCGGCCGCGCGGCCTCCTCGTCGCGCGAAGCGCGCGCAAGCAGGTCGGTCAGCCAGCCGGCGCCGCGTTCGGCGGGCTCGGCCGCGGGCCGCGACGGCGTCGGCGCGGGAATGCGCATGCGCTGCGGCTCGGGAGCCGGGGCAGGCGCAGGAGCTGGCGCCGGCGGCTCGGGAACGCGCTGCGGCTCGAGCGAGCGCCGCAGTTCAGGCGCTGGTTGAGGCTGGGGCGGCGGCGCGATATGGCGCGCCGGCGGAATCGGCGGTTGCGGTTCCGCGACGTCATGTCCGCGGCCGGCGCGCGTCACGATGGCGGTCAATTCGTTCAGCGCCTTGATCTGGTCGCCGACGATGCGCCGCATCGTGCTGGCCTGTTCGGCCGTCTCGCGCGGCAGGTCGGCGACCCCGCGCGACACCTGCTCGCGCGTCGTCTCGAGCTCGCGCTGGATTTCCGCGGTCATCGAGCGAATGTCCGAGGCCGCCGTTGCAAACCGTTCGGTGGCTTCGCCGAACAGACGCGCCATCTGCTCGTTGGCCTGCTCGTAGGCCGCGCGCAGCGCCGCAGCCGTGCGCTCGCGCTCGCGGCCCGTCGCCGCGCGAATCTCGCCGAACTGCTGTTCGACATTGGCCGATGTCGCCTGCGAGGCCTCGGTGAGATATGCGCCGATTTCGCGGGCGCGCGCTTCCGAGGCGCGGAAGGAGTTTTCGACCAGGCCCGCGAAGGACGAGAGCACATTGTCGAAATCGTCGCGACGCGCTTCCAGTTGCGTCAGCAATTCGCCGAGCGACTCGCGGCGGGCGTTGAGCGTTTGGTCGAGTTCCGCCTGCGTGCGGGCGAGTTCCGCCGCGCTCTGGGCGAGTGAGGCAGAATGCGCATCGACCGCGCCGACGATTCCCTGAGCGTCGCCCACGACCGAGGCTGCGGAACTCGTAACCCGCGTGAGGTCGGTCGAGGCCTGCTCGATCGCGCTGCGCATGGCGGCGAGTTTCTCGCCTAGCGCCGTGTCCAACGCGCCGAGGCCCGTGGAAGCCTGTCCGACGATGCCCTGCAACGCATTGTTGGTCTCGCCGAGCCGGCCGAGCACCTCCGTCAGTTCACTGCGGATCTTCTCATGCGCGCCGCTGACGGCGCCGACGGACTGGTTCGCGCTGGCGTCGATCGCCTCGCGCAGGGCGGTGGTCGAGCGGTCGAGCGCAATCGCCACTTCACCCTGCTTGCGTGCGAGATGCTCGACGACGGCCGAACCGCGCTGCTCGATGGCGTTGGTGACGAGTTCGCCGACGCTCGCCAGCTCCTTCGACACTTCGTCGCCGCGCGCGGTGAGAAGGTCGATGAGCAGAGATCCCTTGGTGTCGAAGATCGAATGCAGATCGCTGGTGCGGGCCGAGAGCAGATCGATGAGCCCCTTGCCGCGCTCGTCGATGGAGGTCCCAAGGACGCCCAGTTCCTTGTTGAGTTCGGCGTTGATGCCCGCGACTCGCTGAACCAGCGCGTCGGAAAGCTCGCCGGTGCGCGTGTGCAGAACGACATCGAGTTCGCGCCGCGCCTCGCTCAGCGTCGAGCTGATTTCCTGGATGCGCTGCGCCAGTGTCGACAGGACGGCATGGCCGCGCTGATCGATATCGGCCGAAACAGCCTGGAGGCGATCGACGACGCGGTGCTCGAAATGCCCGATGCGTTCGTCGAGCGCGCCGGCGATCTCGTCCGTGCGCGACTTGATCGCGTCGTGCGCCGTCTGCAGGCGCGCATGCAGCGATTCGGCGGCTTCGCGGCCCCGGCTGTCGATCTCGTTGGAGACGAGGTCGAGACGGCGCACCACGCGGTCCTCGAACTGCTGGATTCGGCCATCGAGCGTGGCCGCGATTTCCTCGGCGCGACCGCCAAGGGTCTGGTTGATCTCGCTGGCCTTGGCGCCGAGCGTGTCGCTGATCTCCGTCGTGCGGGCGATCAGCGCGTCGTCGATCTCGCGCGCCTTGCTGTCCAGCGCGAGAGTGACCTCGCGACCGCCCTCGCCAAGAACGCGGGCGATCTCGATGGCGCGACGCGCCAGCGCGTCATTGAAGGTCTGCGAGCGCGCTTCGAGCCCGCCGTCGATGCGCAGCACCAGATCGTCGAGACGTTCGGCGGCTTCGCGCATCTTGTCGGTCGAACGGCGCTCGAAGGCGTCCACCTGCGTCGACAGTTCTGCGGAGATCGAGGCTGCGCGCTCGGCCAGACGATCGGTGAAGGCCGCGCCATGGACAGTGACGGCGTGCTCGATCGACTCCAGATGACCGGCGACTTGATCGGTGAAGCCGCGCGCATGTTCGCCGATGCGGTCGGCGGCAAGGCCGGAATGGGCGCGCAGCGTCGTCTCGAAGGCCTGCAGACGGTCGCTCAGCGTCTCGTGGAACGACTTCGAATTATGGCCGATGCGGCTGGCCGCTTCTTCGCTCTTGCCGGCGAAATCGGTCTCGAACGCGTCGAGGCGCGCGGTGATCGCATTGCGCGCGTCATCGGCGCGGTCAACGATGCGTTCGGCGATGGCGCGGTTGGTTTCGGCCATTTCGGCTTCAACCTTTTCCAGCCGTCCGGCGAGCTCGGCGGCGATCCGCTCGCCTTGCGCGATCAGGCGCTCGGACGCCTCGCCTTCGTGGCGGCTCAGGGCGTCCGCGAAATCCGCGAATCGGGTCGCCAGCGTTTCGTTCAGACGGTCGCCGTGGCCGGCGATCGCATTGACAGCGTCCGTGGCCGTGACAGCGAAGCGCGTGTGGAGGTCGCCGGCCCGCGATTGCAGGGCGG
This sequence comes from uncultured Methylocystaceae bacterium, assembly GCA_945956975.1. GTDB lineage: Bacteria > Pseudomonadota > Alphaproteobacteria > Rhizobiales > Beijerinckiaceae > JAJXWB01. Next base: position 4,494 of record CAMFKC010000184.1, read on the forward strand.
CGACGGCGCGCGATGACGCTGTTTCGAAATTGGCGGCAAGCCCGTCGATCTGATCGCCAAGCGCCTGAGAGGCTTCCGCGGCGGAAGCGACGAAACGGCGCTCCATCCCGCCGGTGCGGTCCTCCAGGCCCATGAGTATGTCGGCGGCCGTCTCGGCAAAGCGGTCGTGCAGGGACTCGCTGTGCTGGGTGAAGGCGGCCTGCGCCGACGCCGTCGCGGCGCTCAGCCTCTCGTGCAGGCTGTCTGCGTGCTGCGCGAGCTTGCCGACCGCGTCGTCTGTCTTTTCGACATAGACCGACACGATCCGGTCGGATTGCTCTTCGAGACCGCTGCGGGCGCGTTCATGCGTGTCCGCCATCAAGGCGCTCATGCGCGCGCTGCTGTCCTCGAACGTCCGCGCAGCCTCGGAGACCTGGGCTGCAAGCGTGTCGGTGAACTGCTGCGTGTTCGACCGCAACGTCGATTCGAGCGCCGCGCCGTGGGTGTCGAGCTTCTCGCTGATCCCGGCTGCATTGGTCTGCAGCGTCGTCGCGAGCGAATCGCTGTGTGTGTCGAGCTTTTCGGCAATCCGGGCGGCGTTCGCCTGCAGGGTCGATTCGAGCGAGGCCCCGTGCGTGTTCAGCGTCTCGCCGATCCTGGCGGCATTCGCCCGCAGGGTCGATTCGAGAGAAGCGCCGTGCGTGTCCAGCTTCTCGCCGATGTGCGCGGCGTTCGTCCGCAGGGTCGATTCGAGCGATGCGCCATGCGTACCGAGCTTGTCGACGAGCTCCAGCATGTTCGTCGTCAATGTCGTCTCGAGAGCGCCGCTGTGCGATTGCAGCGTGTCGGCTATGTGGTCCGTGCTGGTGCGCAAGGTCGTTTCAATCGCGCCGCCATGGACCTGCAGCGTGTCGGACAGCGCCTGTGTGTTGGTCCGGAGCGCGGCGTCAAGCGTCTCACTGTGATTTGCGAGGGTCTCGGCGATCTCCTGCGCGCGTTCACGCAGCGTCGTGTCCAGCGAATTGCCATGCACCGTGACGGTTTCATGGATGCGGTCGCCGGTTTCGGCGAGCCGGTTGACAAGGCTGCGGCCGTGGCCGTCGATCGTCCCCGCGATCGTATCGGACAGCGCGCCGAGGCGCTTGACGATGTCTTCGCTGCGGCCCTGCAGGTCGAGCGCCAGCGTCTCGCTGGTCTCGCGCAGCCGGCCGGTCGTCTCCTCGACCTTGGTGGTCAGAAGCCCGACCACCGCCTCGCTGGCGCCGGTCAGCTGGCCAGTGACATGCATGCCGGTCTCGGACAGCTTGCCGACGATCTGGTCGCCTTGCGACGACAGGCCGAGCAGGATGCGCTCCCCGGTCTGGCCGAGCGAGCTGGAAATCTC
>CAMFKC010000185.1 GCA_945956975.1 uncultured Methylocystaceae bacterium
CGACGCCTCGCTCGCCTTCGCGCGGGCGAGATCGACTTTCGCGCTCTCGGCGATACGATCCAGCTCCGCAGCGATCAGGCGGCGCACGTCGCGCACCTGTTCCTGCGCCTGCATCAGCGCGGGATGGCGCGGCCCCAGCTGCGTAGCGAGCGAGCCCGCCTGCTGCGCCGCCTGCGCATATTGCGCGCGCAGGCTGACGATAGTCGGCGCATTCAGCGCCTCGCTGAGCGTTTCGACATTCTGACCGGACTTGCGGAACTTCTCGACAGCCTCGACCTTGGCCTGCGCATCGGCGATGCGCCCGCGCACGGCGCCGAGCTGGGTCGAGAGATCGGTGACCTGCTGTTCGCCGAGCGGCCGTCCGGCCAGCGTCTGGACGAGGCCATGCTCGGCGCGGAAGCTTTCGACCTCCGCTTCCGCCTTCTGCACTTGGCGGCGCAGGTCGTCGGCGCGCTTCGACAGTTCCGCGCTGGCGCGGCGTGCGGCTTCGGAGCGCGCCTCGACCTGCGAATCCAGAAACGTGCGGGCGATGACATTGGCGAGCTTGGCGGACAGATCGGGATTGCCCGACGTGACCACGACGTCGAGGACATAGGCGCGCTCGCCGCGCACAACTTCCACCATGTCGCTGAGTGTCTGGATCGCGCGGCTGCGTCCGTCGATCGGCGCGCGTCCTAGATGCAGTGCGCCGAGCAGGCGGGACAGCATCCCCGCGCCGCCGCCGAACGCGGGATCGTCGGCGAGGTGTTCGTGATCGACCACCGCGCCGAGGATCGAGCGTGACAGGAGGATGTAGCGCTGGTTCTCGACGTCGACGAGATTGCCGTCGGCGTTTTCCGGCGCGCGATTGATGTCGTTCTTCAGAATCTGCAGGCCGCGGGGATCGACGAGCAATTGCGCGGACGATTTGTATTTCGCCGGGGAAAGCGCCGCAAACAACAGGCCGAAGAGCAGCGTGGCGAACGTTGTCGCCAGCACAAGACGCCAGTTTCGGCGCAGCAGACCTTCGGCCCCCAGACGCAAATCCGCAGCCGACCGCCGCCCGGGGGCTGGGTCTGCGGGTCTGTCCGCGAAGGCGATCCTGTCGACCGCGTGAGACACCAATCACCTGTACCAATTCACGTTCGCGCCACATTGACCGGTCGATCTTTACGTTTCGTTTCCCAAACCGGGTTTTTGTGAGGGGGCTTCGTTTTGTGCGGGCGCCGGTGGCGCGGCTCGTGCTCGGGAGGAGCCAGCGCATCCGCGTTGATCCAGTTTGGGACACCATGACGATTTTCGCCCGGGAAATTGCTGGCGCCTGTTCAGATATCGCCGCCATCGGCGCGCTCAGCATCGCGCGGTTGACGCGCCGGGAGCTGACGCAGCACGTGCTGGCCGCATTGGCGCCCGGCGCGGCGCCGCTCGCGGTAGCCTTCTGCAACGCGCATACGGCCGAAATCGCCCTGCGCGACCGGACCTACCGGCAGGCGCTGGAGAAATTCTGCGTCGTCAATGACGGCATCGGTCTCGAAATCGCCGTTCGCATTCTGGAAAGGCGGGGCTTTCCCGAGAACCTGAACGGCACAGACTTCGTACCTGCTTTGCTGGGCGACCTGCCCGCCGGCGCGCGGCTCTATCTCCTCGGCGCTGCGCCCGGCGTTGCCGAGGAGGCAGGCCGACGGTTTGCCGAGCGCTTTCCGCATCTCGAACTGGTCGGCGCGCAACACGGCTTTTTCCGCGCGGAAGACGAGGACGACATCGTCCGCGCGGTGGCGGCGGCGCGGCCCGACATTCTGCTCGTCGCGCTCGGCAATCCCGCGCAGGAACTGTTCATAGCCCGTCATTTCGACGCGCTGGGCGCCAGGGCCATGTTCGGGGTCGGGGCCTTGTTCGACTTCGCCGCGGAGCGGGTTGCGCGCGCGCCGGCATGGATGCGCAAGGCGCGGCTGGAATGGGCCTTTCGCGTAGCGCAGGAGCCCGGACGGCTGTTGCGCCGTTACACGGTGGAGACAGCCGCTTTCCTGATCGCCGTGCTCAGGCTTCGCGTCCTGGAAGAGGCGCCATGAAGCCCTTCAACGTGCCGAGCGCCCACAACGCCTTGTAACGCGCGGTGGCCATGTCTCCGGTCGCGGCCGCCAGCACGGCGCGCGCGGACGTGCGGGCGAGGCGCATGCCGAGATAGGCCGTTCCGTAATCATGCATCCGCAGCACGCGGCCGAAGCCCCGTGCATAATCCTGCGCACGCGCCACGCCGCCCGCGCCATCGACCGGGGCCTGGTCGTGGTGGACGATGAGATCGCGCCGGTAGAACCCGCGCGCGCCCGCAGCCAGCGCGCGCAACAGAAAGTCGGTTTCCTCGCCCGACTTGAACGGCGTCGGCGCGCCGACGCCGAGCGCTTCGTCGAAGCCGCCGATCCGTTGCGCCAGAGCGGTGCGGATGAACAGAGAATTCGAATTGCCGATCAGCCAGACATTGGACTTGGTGATTTCGGCGTCGACGCCAAGGAAGAGCCCGAGCGAGTCCTCGTGCGAGGCGTCGACGGTGCGGCCCGTCAGCAGGCCCGCCTGCGGCGCCGCGTCGAATAGCGCCACGACGCGTTGGACGAGATCGGGCGGATACCAGCAATCGTCGTCCGGAAAAGCGACGATCTCGGCCCGGCACTGCCGCAGGCCGACATTGCGTGCGCGCGAGAGGCCCTTTTCCGAGCGGATGTGGACCATATCGATTTGGCCGGCGTGGGGCGACAACACGGGGTCGAGCACGCCCGGCGCATTCTGATCCACGATGATCAGTTCGAAATCGCCGGAGGTCTGGCGCGCAAGCGACTCCAGCAGGCGGCCGAGCTTGTCGGTGCGGCCGACCGTGCAGCAGAGCAGCGAAAGGCGTGGGCTTCGGGATGTCGTCAACAGCGGTCTCGCATCCGGCGCGCGGCGCCGTTCAGACTTTCTTGCGGGGTTGAGGCGATATTGCCGCCTTGGACTTGCAATTGGGTGAACAGCGGCTCCGATGCGGATCGTTCATGTGACGCGGCAGTTCCCGCCGGGCCTCGGCGGGATCGAGGAGGTCGTCGCCCAACTGGTCGAAGCGCAGGCGCGCGCGGGCCATGATGTGCGGGTGCTCACGCTCGACCGCGTGTTCACCGAACCGGACAACCCGCTGACGCCGCGCGACGAATGGATGGGCGCGCAGGTGTTGCGCTTTCCCTATCGCGGCTCCATGCGCTATCCGCTTGCGCCTGCCGTCCTCGGCCATGTGCGCGGCGCCGACGTCGTGCATGTCCACGCAATCGATTTCTTCTTCGATTACATGAGCTTCACCAAACCGTGGCATCGCCGGCCGATGGTGGCGACGACGCACGGCGGCTTCTTCCATACCGACGCACACGCCAGGCTGAAGCGGCTGTGGTTTTCGACCGTGACGCGCGCAGCGGCCCGCGGCTACGACCGGATCGTGGCGTGCAGCCAGCCCGATTTCGACATGTTCGCGCCGATTGCGCCGGGCAACCTCACGCTAATCGAGAATGGCGTCGACATCGGCAAGTTCGCCGACCGCGCCAGCCGCACGGCGACGAAAAACCTCGTCGCGATCGGGCGGTTCTCCTTCAACAAGAAGCCCGATCGTCTGCTCGACATGATGGTGGAGATGGGCAGGCGCGATCCCGCCTTCTCGCTCGATCTGATCGGCGGCGAGTTCGACTGGACGCGCGAAAGGCTCCAGGCCGAAATCGCGGCCCGCGACCTCGGGCGCAGCGTGCGGCTGCATGTCGGCGCCAGCAATGCGGAAATCGCCGACATCGTCTCGCGCGCGAGCCTGTTCGTGAGCGCGAGCGTGCACGAAGGTTTCGGCATATCTCTGGTGGAAGCGCTGAGCGCCGGGCTCTTGCCTGTGGTCGAGGCCAACGCCGCCTTCAAGTCGTTTGCGGCGCGGGTAAGTGATGTCGTGCTGACCGATTACGCGCAGCCCGCGCTCGGGGCGGACGCGATCGCGCAGGCGCATGCGCGCCTTGTTGCTGACCCCGCCGCAATGCGCGCCCGGCTCGTCGCCGCAGCTCAGCCCTTCGCTTGGCCGGGCGTGGCGGACAGCTACATGCGCGTCTACGAAGAGGCGATTGGCTAGGGCCTACTTCTTCGCGGGCTTCGGGGCCGGGCAGGCGCCCTGCAAGGCGCCGCCGGTCCATTTGGCGAGGACATTCATCTGCGGTCGGTCCTCACCGTCCTTCGGCTCGATCGAAAGCGGATAGTCTTTCGGCCACCAGGCCCCTGCGGCCCAATAGGCCCAGCCCAGCCACACGTCCGCATTATCGGCCATATGTTCCAGCATGGCGTCGAGGCCGGCGCGGCACTGCTCGTTTTGGCCGGCGCCGAACTCGCCGAGGAAACCCTTGCGCTTGTTGGCCTTCAGCCAGTCGGTCGCGACCGACAGCGCCGCGACAACTTCCTCCTTCTTGCGGCATTGGCCGCTCGTGCCGGAGGAATCCGCGTCGAGATATTGGTGGAATTCGAACGCGTGTGCGCCCTTGTCGTGGATCGTGCGCATCGCCTCCGCATTGACGCCATTCTCGCCGCCCTTCGTCCAGGAATGCGCGCCGGTCCAGTCGACGCCGGGAACGAGAACCAGATTGCAGGCGCCAGCCTGGCGAATGGCGTCTATCGCGGCCTGCGCGGAGATCGCCCAGCGCGCGGCCGGCATGTCGTGCGGTTCATTCATCAGTCCAAAGACGACGTGACTGTCCTTGCCGAATTTTTGCGCGATACGCCGCCACAGATCTGCGAAGGCGCGGTCGGGAACCTTGTCGCCGCCGATCGTGTCGCCACGCCAGCGGCCGTAATTGTGAACGTCCAGAATGATCGACAGGCCGTGGCTGCGCGCGCGGTCCACCGCGCTCGCCAGAAGCGCGAGGTGATCCGCGTCGAAATCCTGCTCCAGCTTCGGTTGCAGGCGCTCCCACAGGAAGGGAAGCCTGATGACTGTGAAGCCTTTCCTTTTTGCCCATGCGAACTCGCTGTCCGCAGGAAAATGGAAATCCGTTTCCGCCTTGCCGGGCGCCGTGCCGAACTCGGCGCCGGCGAGGTTAACGCCGGCCGCTGGCCGCGTGCGGCCGGAATCGTTGGCGGCAATGGCCGGCGCACAGAGGACAAGGCCGGCGATAGCCGCGATTGTGCGTCGAATGCGAGCGTGACTGTTCATTATGATCGGCGTTCCGACTCGCATCATGCGCGTCGCGCAGGTTAGAGATAATGCCCAGAAACGCCAGCAATTCCGGCCAGTCTGGCGTGTCTCAGGATTAATGGTTCGTTAACATGGCCCTTCCGCGCTTCGCGCGAAATACGCTTCATTCCAGCATTGCCGGCGCGGCTTCCGCGCTCGGCAGCTTGCTCAGCGTCGTCGTCGTCGCGCGCATGCTCGGCACGGATGGCGCGGGCAATGTCGCGCTCGGCATCTGGATCGTCGGCACGCTCGTCACCTTCTGCGATCTCGGCCTGCCCATTACCGTCGCGCGGTTCGTTCCCGATCTCGAAGCCCGCGCGCAGCACGATCAGGCCGCAAGCTTCGCACGCGCCTTTTTTCCTGCCGTTCTGGCCACCACCGCGCTGGGCGCGGCGGGACTGCTGGCGATATGGCGCTTCGCGCCAGCCATCGAGGCGCGGTTCCCCGCGTTGCCGTTCGACGAGACGCCAAGCAGCGTGTGGTTCGCGCTTGCGGTGCTGTTCATTCTGCAGGCAATCGGAAATTACGGCCTCTCGCAGTTGCGCGGCGCGCAACAATTCGATGAAGCCGCACGCCTGACATCGATCTCGCTGGTCGTGCAACTCGCCGGCGTCGCCATCGGCGGCTATTTCTTCGGCGCGACCGGCGCG
>CAMFKC010000186.1 GCA_945956975.1 uncultured Methylocystaceae bacterium
GGGCAAGATCGTCATGGCCGCGAAGATCGCGCATGTCCCCTCGATCCTGATTTCGGAACGGCCCGGCCCGCTGTTCGGCAAACGGCAGGGCGCCATCGACGGGCTGAAGGAGATCGGCCGCCGGGCGCGCGAGCGCGGGGCGGACACGTTCCTCGTCTTCGACGTCCATTGGCTGTCGAATTTCGGGTGCCACATGAACGCCAACCCGCGGCACAAGGGCGTCTATACGAGCCACGAAGCGCCGCACATGATCCAGAACATGGAGTACGACTATCTCGGCAATCCCGAACTGGCCGACATGATCTCGACCGAGGCGAAGAAGGAAAAGCTGGAAGTCCTCGCCCACCGCGTCGAGACGCTGCCGCTGGAATATGGCACGATTGTTCCCATGCACTACATGAACCAGGACGGCTGGGCGAAGGTCGTCTCGGTCGCCGCGCCGCTTTTCGCCTCCTGGCAGGAGAACCGGGCCTTTGGCGCCGCCGTGCGCCGCGCGATCGAGGCCTCGCCGTTCAATGTGGCCGTGCTGGCGTCGGGTTCTCTGTCCCACAAGCTCGTGCCCAACGACCAAGTCGGCGACAACCAGTGGGAGCAGGTCGGCAGCGAGTTCAACCGGCAGGTCGATTTGCGTGTCGTCGATCTCTGGCGAGAGCGCCGCTACAAGGAATTCTGCGCCATGCTCCCGGAGTATTCCACCAAGTGCAACGGCGAAGGCTTGATGTGCGACACGCACATGCTGTTCGGCATGCTGGGCTGGGGCGAATTCGCCGGCGAAATGGAAGAGCTGACGCCCTATTTCCCCTCGTCCGGCTCGGGCCAAATCAACGCCGAGTTCCATCTGACGAAATAGCACGCGCGGCATGCGGAACCGCCGCTTGCGCGGCGGCGCCCGGACGGCGTATCTGGACCGCGAGCCTTCAGGCTCGCACCAATCCAGGCGAGCCTCAGGGCTCGCGGTCCACGCCGCCGGGAAACACGATGATCGAACGCAGCATCTTCACCGAGGACCACAATCTCTTCCGCGACATGGTCCGTCGCTTCCTCGACGAGCACGCCAAGCCCCTCCATGAGAAATGGGAAGCGCAGGGCTATGTCGACCGCGACGTCTGGCTGAAGGCCGGCGAACAGGGCCTGCTGCTGCCGACCGTCTCCACGGAATACGGCGGCTCCGGCGCGACCGAGGCGATGAGCGCGGTGCTGATCGAGGAAGTCGCCCGCGCCAACACGAGCGGCCTCGGCTTCGGCCTGCACAACGACATCGTCGCGCCCTACATCGAGACCTACGGCACGGAAGCGCAGAAGAAGAAATATCTGCCAGCCATGGCGCGCGGCGAGAAGATCGGCGCCATTGCGATGACCGAGCCGGGCACCGGCTCCGACCTGCAGGGCGTGCGCACCACCGCCCGCAAGGACGGCGACCACTACGTCATCAATGGCTCCAAGACCTTCATCACCAATGGCTACCATGCCGATCTCGTCATCGTCGTGACGAAGACCGACATGAACGCCGGCGCCAAGGGCGTGAGCTTGATCATCGTGGAAGAAGGCATGCCTGGCTTCCGCAAGGGCAAGCGCCTGAAAAAGATGGGCCTGAAGGCGCAGGACACGTCGGAGCTCTTCTTCGACGACGTGCGCGTGCCCGCCGAGAACCTACTCGGCAAGGAAGGCGAGGGCTTCGTCTATCTCATGCAGAAATTGCCGTGGGAGCGCCTGCAGATCGCGATCACAGCGCACGCCTCCGCTCAGGCGCAGATCGACAACACCGTGCAATATGTGCAGGACCGCAAGGCCTTCGGCGCCCCGATCGGCGAGTTCCAGAACACGCGCTACAAGCTGGCGGAAGCGCAGACCGAGGTCGAGGTCGGCCGTGTCTTCGTCGACAAGTGCCTGGAGATGCAGATCGAGGGCAAGCTCGATTCTGCGACCGCCTCGATGGCGAAGCTGTGGCTGTCGGAAATGCAGGGCCGCGTGCTCGACACCTGCGTGCAGTTGCACGGCGGCTACGGCTTCATGTGGGAATATCCGGTCGCGCAGGCCTATGCGGACGCCCGCGTGCAGCGCATCTACGGCGGCACGAGCGAGATCATGAAGGAACTGATCTCGCGCCAGATGGGCCTCGGCGCCGGCAAGAAGAAGCCGGCGTGACGCATGGACCGCGAGCCTTCAGGCTCGCTAGACTGCGAGCCTGAAGGCTCGCGGTCCACATAGTTTGTCCACGCTCGACGATATCGCCAATTTCCTGCGCGCCCGCGTCGGCGCCGGCGCGCAGGTCATCGACACGCATATTTCGCGTGTCGTGATCGGCGCGGAGCGCGCCTATAAGATCAAGAAGCCGGTCGCCTTCTCCTATCTCGATTTTTCCACGCGCGAGAAACGTGCCGCGGCGGCTGAAAACGAACTTGCGATCAATCGGCGCACCGCGCCGCAGATTTATCTGGCGACGCGCCGCATCACGCGTGGCGCGGACGGCGCGCTCGCGCTCGATGGCGAGGGCGAGCCTCTGGAAACCGTCGTGGAGATGCGCAGCTTCGATCAGGCCGACCTGTTCGACCACATGGCGCAGCGCGGCAGGCTGACCGCGCAGACCATGACGCGCCTGACTGAAAATCTCGTCGCCTTCCATCGCGACGCGACGCCGTCGCAGGCCATCGGCGGGGCTGAAGCGATGGCGCAGATACTCGCTCTGGACGAAGGCGCGCTGGCGGCTTCAAGCCTCGCCACCCCCGCACGTATCCATGGGTTCGAGGCGACGCTGCGCGAAAAGCTGAAGGAAATTGCGCCGCTGCTCGACGCGCGCGCCGCGGCTGGCAAGATTCGGCGCTGCCATGGCGATCTCACGCTGCGCAATATCTGCCTCTTCGAGGGCGAACCCACGCCGTTCGACGCCATCGAGTTCGACGAACGCCTCGCTACCATCGATGTGCTCTACGACCTTGCCTTCCTGCTGATGGACCTGACCCATCGCGGCCTCACGGACCACGCCAATCTCGTCTTCAACCGCTATCTCGACGCCGCCGACGAAACCGACGGCCTGCCCGCCCTGCCCTTCTTCATGGCCGTGCGCGCTTCCATCCGGGCGCATGTCTCCGCCACGCAAGCGAAGGGCGCGAGTGTCGAGGCCGCGGACGCCTTGCGCGACGAGGCCGAACGCTATCTCGCGCTCGCCGAAAGTCTGCTGGCGCCGCGCGGCGCGATGCTCGTCGCGATCGGCGGATTCTCGGGCTCGGGCAAGTCCACGCTGGCGGCGGCGCTCGCGGCCGGTCTCGGGCGAGCGCCCGGCGCGCGGATACTGGCGAGCGACCGGATTCGCAAGCGGTTGCACGGCGTCGCGTCGACGCAGCGCCTCCCGACGGAGGCCTATGCGCCCGCGGTTTCGGCGCGCGTCTACGCCCTGGTGCGGGCGGAGGCCCTGCGCGTGTTGACGCTTGGGCAGGCCGTGATCGCCGACGCGGTCTTCGATCGCGCGGACATGGCGGCGGAGATCGAGCAGACCGCCGCGCACGCCGCGGCGCCATTCGTCGGCCTGTGGCTGGACGCCCCGCGCGAAAATATGGCGCGGCGCATCGAAGGCCGCCGGGACGACCCGTCGGATGCGACGACCGAAGTGCTTGATGCGCAAATCAGGACAGGCGCCGCGCCGGCGGGCTGGCGCCATCTCGATTCGACGCAGGCGCGCGCGCTGCTTGTCGATCAGGCGCGCGCGGCGTGCGCCTAGAACTTCATTCCCGTGCCGAGCTTCCCATCCCTGTCGAAACCGACCGGCGCATAGTCGTTGGCGTCCTTGCGTCCGTTGGGCAGCGGAATGCCGCCGTCGGGCGTCTTGTCGTCGTCGGTTCTCTCAGGCTTCGCCGCCTTGGCGGTCTTGCCGGCTTTCGCTCCCTTGGCCGCCGACTTCCTGTCGGACTTGGCGTCCTTCGCCTGCGGCTTGGCGCCGTCGGTCCAGCCCTCGAGCTCGCCGGGGCGACGGTCGCTCGGTTTCGGAATGGGCTTCAGTCCAGCCTGCGCCGAGGCCAGCGAGACCGTAAAGACGAGCGCCGCAGCGGCGGCGAGCAACGGGGCAATGCGGATTTTCATGGACGTTCCTGTCGATCGCGCCGCACATTGGCCGGGCGCATTCTCGATTGCAAGACGTCATGAGAATGCGGCGCGGCCGTGGCCGCGCCGGAAATGTCAGAGCCGGGAAAGCGTCGGCTTGACGGCCCGAGCCGGGGCTTTCGGGGCGGGCTGCGCCTGCCATCCGCCGGGCGGGGGCGAGACCTCGTTGGCGGCCGGCTCGGCCTGCTTCGGACGGAAGCTCGCCGCCAGCGCCTTGGCGCGCTCGAATGTCTTGGCGTCGAAGCGGGTGGCCACATCGTCGCGTTTCTTGGCGGCGTCCGCGTCGCCCTGATCGGCCGCAGCGGAGAACCAGAGGTAGGACTGAACCAGGTCCTGCGGGCCGCCCATCCCACGCGCATAGAGGATGGCGAGATTGTACTGGCTGTCACGGACGCCGAATTCGGCCGCCTTGCGGAACCAGCGCGCCGCGGCCGTGTAATCCGGCTTGCCGCCGCCGTCGGCGAGCAGCACGGCGAGATTGTGCATGGCGCGCACGTTTCCGCTTTCGGCGGCGCGCTCGTACCAGGTACGGGCGGAGGCCAGATCGCGATCGACGCCCAGGCCGCGCTCGAACAGCACGCCGAGGCGATATTGGGCGGGCGCCAAGCCCTTTGCGGCGCTCTTCTCGAACCAGCGGGCAGCGGCCTTGAGATCGCGCGGCGCGTTGACCCCGTCGGCAAAGCGGGCGCCGAGTTCGAATTGTGCGTGGGCGTCGCCCTGCGCGGCGATCTTCTCGAGCTGAGCGACCGGGACGACGATCCTGGCCGGCTGCTGGATGGACCCGACCGGCGCGGTGTCGACGGGGCCGGCGTCGGCGCGCGGCTGGCGCGCCATGGTCGGCAGGGTCGCGGCGGGCTCGACGCGCCGCGGCTCGGCGGCGGAGGCTGCTTCGGCAGGAGGCGCGGCCTCGGCCTTTGGACCGATCGGCGGCGCGCCCTCCTCCTTCGGCGCCGTCGCGCCTGAGGTCGGCGCTGCCGGGGCGGACGTGTCCTCGCGCGGCGGGGCGGCCTTGGGGGCAGGCGCGGGATCGGCCGGGCGGACGATCGGCGGCGGTTCCGCCAGGCCGGACGAACGGCTCGTGTAGACGCGCGCGATCTGCAACGCGCCGAGCAACCCGATCAGCGCGGCAAGGGACAGCAGGATCGGCTTGCGGCGGCGCTCGTAGACCGCGCGCACCTGCGCAACGCGGCTGACGGTTTCCGATTTCTCTGCGGCGTCGACGGCCTCGGCCTCGTCGGCGGCGGCGCTCGCGGCCTGCGCAGCGAGCGCCGCGCGGCGCGCCGCAGCGATGAAGCCAGCCTGCGGCGAATTCTCGTCGCCTTCGGCTGCGCCGGGGCGGGCGCCTCGGCCGGCGCCGGGTTCGATCAATATATCGTTGTCCAGCGAGGGCGCGGCGGGCTTGGCGCGCTGCGGGCGCGCTTCCATGCGCGGCTCGATCTTTTCGCCCTTCAACCGCGCAAGGGCGGCAGCGGCACTCATGGTCGAGCCTTGCAGCGGCGCGGCTTCAACCGCCGGCTCCTCAACGCGCTCGGCGGGGCGCGCCGGCTGAATCTGGACAGGCGCCTGCATGGCCGGCGCTTCGCGGCGCGGCGCGGGACGGTTGTCGCCCACGTCGCCTTCGAGCATCGCCAGACGATCGACGACGCGCTCGAGCGTTGCGTGGACCGCTTTGAGGGTCGCATGGTTGCGCTGGTCGGTCGCGTCCTGGATCGCGCGCAGATTAGCGATCTCGCGGCTGATG
>CAMFKC010000187.1 GCA_945956975.1 uncultured Methylocystaceae bacterium
GGATCGGGCCGTTGACCGACAGGTTGTAGGCGGTCGATCCGGCCGGCGTGGCGATCAGCAGGCCGTCCGACACCAGTTCCTCCAGGCGGGTCTGGCCGTCGATGGCGATGCGCAGTTTCGCAGCCTGATGCGTCTGGCGCAGCATCGACACTTCGTTGATGGCGCGCGCCTCGTGCGTCTCCCCATCGTTTGTCGTCACGCGCATGACGAGCGGGTGCACGACGGAACTTGTCGCCGCGGCCAGCCGCTCCAGAAGGCCGTCCTCGCGGTAGTCGTTCATGAGAAAGCCGACCGAGCCGCGGTTCATGCCGAACACGGGCACGTTGCGGCCCATCAGCTTGTGCAGCGTCTGGATCATCAGCCCGTCGCCGCCGAGCGCTATGACGACATCGGCGTTTTCAAGGGACGTTTCGCCGTAGAGCGCGATCAGCCGCTCGCGCGCGGCCTCTGCCTCCGGCGTGCCGGAGGAGAGGTAGGCAAGGCGCTTGAGCGCGCGCGGGTCGACCTGTGTGGTGGGCGACATGGTCCTGCTCGTTCTGGCCGCCGTTGTAGGCTTTCGGGCTGCGGCGAGGAAGCGCCCGTTCCAATCATGGTTCAGATGAAGCTGGCGATCTCGTCGAGCGGCTTCTTCGCAATGTCCGGCACGCGGCAGCCGTCGGCCGGTTTGCCGACGACCAGCAGCACAATCGCCTTCTCGTTGTCCGGACGGCCGCAGATCTCGTTGAGAAAGCCCATCGGCGAGGGCGTATGCGTCAGCGTGGCGAGCCCGGCCTCGTGCAGCGCGGCGATGAGGAAGCCGACGGCGATGCCGACGGATTCCAGCGCGTAATAATGCTTTTGGCGCTTGCCCTGCGGGCTCACGCCCCAGCGCTGCATGAAGATGGCGATCAGCCAGGGCGCGGTTTCGAGAAAGGGCTTCTCCCAGTCGGTGCCGAGCGGGCCCAGCGCCTCCAGCCATTCCTCGCCTGCGCGGCCGCTGTAGAAAGCCTTTTCCTCCTCCTCCGCCGCCACGCGGATGCGCGCCTTCACGCTCTGATCGGAGATGGCGACGAAGGTCCAGGGCTGCTGGTTCGCGCCCGACGGCGCCGAGCCCGCCGCGAGGATCGCCTGCTCGATGATCTCCCGCGCGACCGGTTCGGGCGAAAAATCGCGCACCGTGCGGCGTCTGCGCAGATGCGCGACGAAGGCGTCGAGCCGCGCGCGGCTTTCCTCCGGCGCGGGCGCCTCGAAGGCGAGCGGTATGGTTGCGTGGCCGCTCATTCGTCCTCTGCGCCCGGCGTGTGCCGCAGCATGAAATGGCCGAAGGAGGAGGCGATGGGCTTGGTGGAATCGTCCTGCCAGGCCTGCGCCTCGAAGGCGACGACGCGGCGGCCCTGCTTGACGATGGAGGCGCGCGCATAGGTGTCGAGCGCGCGGCCGGAACGCAGGTAGTTGATGGTGAGGCCGATCGGCTTCGGTGGCCGCGCGACGCCGAGTTCGCGCGTCAGGCTCATGATCGCGGTCGTCTCGAGGAAGGCGCCGGTGATGCCGCCATGGATCGCCGGCAGGATCGGGTTGCCGATGATGCGGGTCGAGAAGGGCATGACGGGCACGCCGTCTTCGCCGAGCCTGATGCCGATGCAGCGCGCGAAGGGGCTGTTGGCGAAAAGGCCCGTCGGGTCCTCCGGTGCGTCGAGCGGCGGGGGAACCTGATAGTCGCGCGGCTTGTCGCGCAGCATGTTGGTGCGATTGGCGCCGGCCATGAAGCAGGCGGTGGCTGTCGCTACCGGCTCGTCCTCCGATTCCTGGTAGGCGGTGGCGCGCACGAAGGCGATGGAGCGCGTGACCTTCACGCAGACGGCGTGCGCCTTCACGTCGAGGCCGGGCGTCGCGGGTTTTTGATAGTCGATGCGCAGGTCGAGGGTCGCGATGGCGCGGCGGCCGTCGAGCGCGAGCTGCACGGCCATGCCGCAGCTCTCGTCCAGCATGGCGGTCATGACGCCGCCATGCAGCACGCCGGATTCGGCGTCGCCGACGAAGACGGGCCGATAGGGCAGGCTGGTCCAGGCCTCGCCCGGCGCGGAGCGGTCCAGCCTGAGGCCGCTGAGAAAGCCGTAGACGGAGCGCCGCTTGTGAACGGCTTTCGCCAGTTCCTCGAAGGGCATGGTTTCGTAGGTGGGCGTTTGCGACATGGGGCGTGTTCTAGCCGATGGGGGGCGGGGGGCAAAGGCGGGGGGCAAGTCTCCCTCCCCGCTCGCGGGGAGGGTGTCATGCGAAGCATGACGGGTGGGGAGCGCCGGGCATCGGAAGATTTCTCGATCACGCCCGTCCGGCCCCACCCGCATCGCTTTCGCGATGCGACCTCCCCGCAAGCGGGGAGGTATGCGCGCGCCTTCATTCCCGCGCCTTGCGGCCGGGTTGCGGAATGGTCGAGGGCCGGGACGAAGGTCGCCGGGATCTTTTGTTTATGTGTGCCGGCGGCCTTCGCCCCGACGCGGCGTTTTCTGCGCGATGCCCCGCTGTGGGTCCTGGCTGCCGTCTTGGGCGGCTTGGGGCCGCTTATTGGTCGTCAACCTGGCCTGCGATCGTGATCGCCCCCGGTCGTTCTGCCGGGCCGGGCCAAGGCGAGCCGCATGACGCGTCCCGCCTCGCATGGGCGCACTCGGGTGCGCGGATCGGTGTTTCCGCGCGGCGCGAGCGCCGCTCCCCGTCCACACATCAAGACCGCTCCGGATGCATCCTCGGCGGATGGGGATAAAGGAAAATATTCATATTTTGCTGCAAATGTCAATATTGTCGAGACGAGATGGCGATGGGAGTGGCTAGCTTGGGGAGCGTTGCCTCGGTCCGCGCCCGGCCGCTCGCGGAATTTCGACAAGGTGCGAAGGGCAGACCGGAATGCTCCTATTTCACGCTTGGATAACCGGCGACATATCGGTTGATGCAAGTGCCCGGGGGACGGGTCCATTGCCAGACATGGCCAGCGAATGTCGATTGTTTCTTGATTTGGCCAGGTCCGACCAAACCGTAGCTCTTTCGGTTCCCGCTGAAATCAATCCAATCCAACTGCAATGTCTCATTACTTATGTTTTGAAAGGTCATCGTCATCGGCAATGAGCTCGACGGCGACGCCTTCGGGGCTTGATCGCAGCTCGGGTAAGCGACCGCAGCGCCAGGCGCGAGAGCGAATGGAATGCAGACGCAAATCAAGTACCGATGTTTCATGTCATTCTCCTCGGATCGGTTGCGCTACTTCGGGTCGCTTCTCGAGCGTCGAGACAAGGCCGTGTTTCATATGTACGGTGTTGATACGCCAACCCTACGTGCTTTTGGCCCGACTGCGAACTGGAATTTCTCCTCCGCCAAACGCGCGTCCCAGTGCAAGAAGCGGTCGTGTGCGGAGAGGCAACCGGCCCACAATTCGTTCCAGATGTCGAAGGACGCAGGATGCAGCGGCCTTATCCCGCGCATGAGGCGCCAGCCGCTCTGCGACAGGTGGATTGCATCGCGCTCCGCACGATGCATCACGCTTTCGTCACCGGCCTTGGCCATCGCCATGAAGAAATCTGCAAAGGCGTCGGCCCCCACGTGGGTCTGCCTGAGCATCGCACGGCATTCGTCGAAGAAATGCATGCCCACCAGCCGCGCGGCGCCGCCGATCAGGTATCGCGCATCGTCGGGACCGAAGAGGTCGATCGCCTCGGGGATGAGCGAGCGCACATATTCCATCGTGTAGTTGCGCGCGGCCTTGTCGAGGCGGGCCTGCGGCCAAGTCGCGCTTTCGAGCTTCGGCGCCCTCGCCGGATCGAAGGCCGGCGCCTCCTCGGCGCGTGAGAAGCGCACGCGGTCTTCCGGGCCGATCTCGTGGTCGTATTCGATGTAATAGCCTTCGAGCCCGTCCTGCCCGTCGGGCGTCTGCTTCGTGCAGACGAAGCCCAACCTCGGATTGCCGAGCGTGACGCCGTTGTGCCCGTGCCAGCCGCGCAGGATGGCGCGCGACATGTCGCCCGTGACGCCGCAGATGGCGGTCCCTTCCCAGATCCAGCGCGGCGGCGCGTAGCGCACCCAGGCCTTGCGGTCGCTCTCCACCATGTATTCGACGCGCACGCCGCCGATCTGGTTCGAGAGATAGTGATATTGCGCGCAGGCGACGGCGTGCGGCAGGCCCGTGAGCCCGAGCTTTTCGAGGCCCGGCAGGAAGGTCGCCAGATGCTGGCGGCGGAAGATGCGGAAGAGGAGTTCGGACGCGTCCGCAGAGCCGCGCCGCGAAGCGACGCGCAGCAGCGAACCCGTGAGGAAGGCGTGGTAGAGGCGCGAGAGCGCGCGCCAGCCTGCGTTATCGTTATCGTCCCTCTGCATTTTTCGACTGCTTTCCTCTCCGGCGGCACAGGATAGACTGCGGATCAAACAACACAAATCAGGGTGGGACGCTTGGCTGGCATACTGGAAGGCATTCGCGTGCTCGATTTCGGGCGCTACATCGCAGGACCCTATTGCGCGACGCTGCTCGCGGAGTTCGGCGCGGACGTGATCCGCGTGGAGCGGCGCAGCGGCAGCGAGGATCGCTATGTGACGCCGGTCGGCGACGACGGCGCGGGCGCGCTGTTCCTGCAGGTCAACCGCAACAAGAAGAGCGTGACGCTGGACCCGATGAAGCCGGAGGGGCAGGAGGTTCTCAAGAAGCTCGTCGCAACCGCCGACGTGGTGGTGGCGAATTTGCCGAAGCAGACGCTGGAGGCGATGAAGCTCGACTACGAGTCGCTCTGCGCGGTGAAGCCCGACATCATCCTCACGACGGCCAACGCCTTCGGCGACGCCGGCCCGTGGTCGGACCGCGTCGGCTTCGACGGCGTGGGGCAGGTGATGTCGGGCGCGGTCTACATGACCGGGCAGGGCGATCCGCCGTTTCGCGCGGCGGTCAACTACGTCGATTTCGGCACGGCGCTGCATTGCGCCTTCGGCACGCTGGCCGCGCTGATGGAGCGGCAGAAATCGGGCAAGGGGCAGATCGTGCAGGGCGCGCTGCTGGCCACGGCGCTGTCCTTCACCAACGCCACGCTGATCGAGCAGGCGGTGATCTCCGCGAACCGCGTTCCCACAGGCAATCTCGGCCAGACGACCGCGCCCGCCGACATCTATCGCGCGAAGGACGGCTGGGTGCTGGTGCAGGTGACGGGACAGCCGCTGTTCGCCCGGTGGGCGCGGCTGATGGGCGAAGAGCATTGGCTGAGCGAGCCGCGTTTTTCCGACGATCTGAAGCGCGGCGAGAACGGCCCCGAAATCAGCGAGCGGATGGGGCGCTGGTGCGCGGAACGCACCGTGCAGGAGGCGGTGGATACGCTGGGGAAGGCGCAGATCCCGGCGGCGCCGGTGCTGAGCCCGCAACAGGCGCTCGACCATCCGCACGTGCAGGCGGCGGGCTTCCTGCAGGAGATGGATTATCCGGGCCTGCCGCGGCCCGCGCCGATCTCGCGCGTGGCGCTCAACATGTCGCGGACGCCCGGCGAAATCCGGCATCGCGCGCCGGTTCTCGGCGAGCATACCGAGCAGGTGCTGGGATCGCTCGGCTACGATACGGCCGCGATCGACGCGCTGCGCAAACAGGGCGTCGTCTGAATGCGGCTGCGGTGGGCCTATGTCGCATCCTTCGGCCTGCCGCTTGTCGCCATGCTCGCGTTCGGCGCGCTCGCGCCCGACGAACTCGAGGGCGTCCGCAACTTTTCCTTCGACGCCTACCAGCGCATCCGGCCGCGCGTCTGGTCGCCCGAGACGCCGGTGCGGATCGTCGACATAGACGACGAATCCCTGCAGCGCCTCGGGC
>CAMFKC010000188.1 GCA_945956975.1 uncultured Methylocystaceae bacterium
GTGTAGACCCAGACGATCTCGCCGGTGGTGCGCAGATCGTTCGTCCCCTTCGCGAAGATCGCGAGATCGAAGCGCAGGCTCGAATTGCCGATAGCGCCGACGCGCACGCCGACTTCGATCTCCTCGTCGAAGCGGATCGGCGCCTTGTATTCCACGAGAGACTTCACCGTGTGGAAGTCGGTCGAAGTCTCCTTCACCTCCGCCACGTAATCGTAGCCGAGCCAGCGGAAGAATTCCGTGATCGCCGTGTCGTAATAGGTGAGATAATGCGCGTTGAAGACGACGCTCTGGCCGTCGACCTCGGAATAGCGCACGCGAAAGGGAAAGAAGAAGCGGAAGTCCGAACGCTGCATCTGATCGCTCATCCCAGTTCCTGCTCGACGAGGCCTGCGAGATAGCTCGCGCCGATCGGCAGCAGATCGTCGTTGAAATCGTAGCCGGGGTTGTGCACCGGCACGCCGCCCTTCGCGCCGTCGCGCTGGCCGAAGAAGAGATAGGCGCCGGGCGTGCGCTCCAGCATGAAAGCGAAATCTTCGCCCGCGAGCAGCGGCTTGCCGTCGCGGATGACCTTGGTGACGCCCCGCGTGTTGGTCGCGCAGAGCGAGGCGCGGTCGGTCTCGTGGACGGCGTTGACGGTCGCGGGATAGGCGCGGCGATAGGAAATCTCCGCCGTTCCGCCCTGCGCCGCCGCCGTGTGCTCCACCGCGCGCTTGAATAGGCCTTCCACGAGATCGCGGACTTCGGGCTTGAGGGTGCGCACGGAACCGCGCAGTTCGACCGTCTCGGGGATGACGATGTCAGACGTGCCGCCGTGGATCTGGCCGATGCTGATGATGGCCGATTCCAGCGCGTCGACATGGCGCGAGGGCAGCGCGTTCAGGACGCTCACCACTTGCGCGGCGATCGAGACCGTGTCGATGCCCTGCTGCGGATGGGCGCCGTGCGACGAGCGCCCGCGCAGGATCACGCTAAAATAATCGATCGCCGCCATGGCCGTGCCCGTCAGCGCCTTCACGCTGCCCAGCGGCATGTCCGGGCTGTTGTGGATGCCATAGACGGCGTCGCAGGGAAAGCGCTCGAACAGGCCGTCGTCCAGCATGGCCTTGGCGCCGGCGAGGCCCTCTTCCGCCGGCTGGAAGATCAGATGCACCGTGCCGGCGAACTTGCGCGTCTCGGCCAGATATTTCGCCGCGCCGAGCAGCATGGTCGTGTGGCCGTCATGGCCGCAGGCGTGCATCCGTCCGGGGTTCTGCGAGCGATGGGCGAAGCTGTTGCCCTCCTCCATCGGCAGCGCGTCCATGTCGGCGCGCAGGCCGATGGCGCGGTTGCCGCCGCTCGCCTGCCCCTGCCCGCGGATGACGCCGACGACGCCCGTGCCGCCGAGGCCGCGATGCACCTCGATGCCCCATTCCGAGAGTTTCTGCGCGACGATCTCGCTGGTGCGCACTTCCTCGAAGCCGATCTCGGGATGGGCGTGGAAGTCGCGCCGCCATTCCGTCATTTCGGCGTGCATCTGGTCCAGCCGGTCGCGCGGGCTCATGTTCCTCTCCCTCTCTCCTTGCGCCATTATTCCGGCGAGGCGGGGCGGAGACAAGCGGAGGCGTTCAGGGAATGCGCAGCGAAAAGGAAAAGATGCTCGCGGGCGAACTCTATCGCGCGGACGATCCGGAACTCATGCGTGATTACGCGGCGGCGCGGGCCTGGATGGACCGCTACAATCTCACGCCGGGCCTGTCTCACAGCGAGCGGAACGCCCTGCTGCGCGAGGGCATCGGCCATGTCGGCGCCCGCGTTGTCGTGCGCCCGCCGTTCCGCTGCGACTACGGCTACAACATCCGCCTCGGCGACGGCGTGTTCCTGAATTTCAACTGCGTGCTGCTCGACAGCATTCTCATCGACATTGGCGCGGGAACGCAGATCGGGCCGGGCGTGCAGATCTACGGCGCCGACCATCCCCGCGATCCCGCGCAACGGCGCGCGGGGCTGGAGTTCGGGCAGAAGGTGAAGATCGGCGCCAACGTCTGGATCGGCGGCGGCGCCATCATCGTTCCCGGCGTGAGCGTCGGCGATGACGCGATCATCGGCGCCGGGGCTGTGGTGACGCGCGACGTGCCGGCCGGCGCAACGGTCGCGGGCAATCCTGCGCGGCGGATCGGCGGCGCCTAGCCTTCCCCGACGCTTGCCCTATCATCGCGCGAAAAATCGCAAACGAGGCGCCGATGTCTGTACAGGCCGTTCTTCTTCCTGTTTTCGCGCTGGTCGCGCTGCTGTTCTTCCTGCTCGCGCGCATGGCGCTGACGCGTGTCGGCGCAATCAAGGCGGGACAGGTGAAGATGAAGGACATCGCGCTCGGCCAGAACGCATGGCCGACCAGCATCGCGCAGACGAGCAACGCCTACGCGAACAACCTGCAATTGCCGATCCTCTTCTACGCGCTCGTCGCCTTCGCCATGCTGACGAAGAAAGACGATTTCCTCTTCGTCGTCATGTCCTGGATCTTCGTCGCTTCGCGCTACGCGCACGCCTTGGTGCACATCACGTCCAACAAGGTGCCGACGCGGTTCAATATGTTCGCGCTCGGCGTGCTGGTGCTGGGCGTGATGTGGGCGATCTTCGCCGTGCGGGTGCTAGCGGCGGTCTAGCCGGTCGTACATGCGCCCGCTCTCGAGATAGGTCTTGGCGTCCGCACGACGGCGCGGCGGCGGCGGGTAGTATTCTTCCGCGGCAGGTTCGTAGCCACGTTCGGCGAAGCGGTCGCTGGTGCAGCCGGCAAGACCGAGAAGGAAGACGACCGGCGTGAACCCGAGAAGAATACGGCGCATGTGCTGACCTCTGCCGTCGCGGAACGCGACACGGCCAAGCTCGGCGCAGGCCGTGGCGGCGCGATGTCCGCTTTGCGGCCGGGATGAGGCCCGCACGAAGGCGGTTAAAGCGGGTGCGCCGTCAGTATGCGCGCGACCTCGGCGAGCGTCTCGTTGCGTTCGTCCATGCTGCCCCTGCTTTCGGTGAGGTAGGCAGCGATCAGGATCGGCTTGCGGCCCGGCGGCCAGAGGATGGCGATGTCGTTCGCCGTTCCATTGTTTCCCGAGCCGGTCTTGTCGCCAATGCGCCAGCCCTTCGGCGCGCCGGCCCGCAAGCGCGCTACGCCGGTGGTGTTGGCGATCATCCAGTTCGCGAGGCGCTCACGCGATGCGGCGCCCAGCGCGTCGCCGAGCAGAAGCCGTTCCAGATTGCCGATCATGGCGGCGGGCGAAGTCGTGTCGCGGGGATCGCCGGGGCGGGCCTCGTTGAGATCCGTCTCGGTCCGGTCGAGGCGCGTGACCGCATCGCCGATGCTCCGCGCGAATCGCGTGAGGCCCTCGGGCCCGCCGATCGCCGCGAGCAGGAGATTGCCGGCGGTGTTGTCGCTGAGGGTGATGGCCGCCTCGCAGATCTCGGCCAGCGTCATGCCGTCGCCGACATGCTTCTCCGTCGCAGGCGAATAGGTGACGAGATCGGATTTCGCATAGGTCACGCGCCGGTCGAGGCTATCCTTGCCGGCGTCCACCTTCGCCAGCACGGCGGCGGCGGCGAGAAACTTGAAGGTGCTGGTGAGCGGAAAGCGCTCGTCGGCGCGGTGGCCGATCCGCGCGCCGCTGCCGGTGTCGCGCATGGCGACGCCGAGCCGCGCGCCGATGCTGCGCTCGAGATCCCCGATCGCCTCCGCCGCATCGTGGGCCCGCGCCGGCGCTGCCAGCAGCGCGCCCGCAGCCGTTGGGATTGTCGATCTGGAAGGACTGGCCGATCAAATTGTCGACGAAATCGATCCTGCAGCCCTTCATGTATTCCAGGCTGACGGGATCGATCAGCACGGTCGCGCCGTCGCGCTCGAGCGTCAGATCGTCATCCGCGCGGTCCTGTACGATGTCGAAGGCGTACTGGAAGCCGGAACATCCGCCGCCGTTGACGGAGATGCGCAGGGCCGAGCCCGGCTTTTCGCTTTGCATGATCTTGGCCACGCGCCGCGCAGCGTTTTCGGTGAGGACGACGTCCTCGGCAACAGTTTCCATCTCTTCCATCCAGCTCGGGTTCAAGGTCCGGCTTGCCTCGAAAGGCTCCCACAAGATAAGCCGCTGTGGCCGGGCTTTCAACGCCGCCCGCAGGAGCGCTCCCCGACCTCATGCCCGCAGCTGCGCCCGTTCTCGCCCCCTACGCCTGCGACGCCTCGCGCAGCCGAGGCCGGCTCGTCGCCGAGCCCGCCTCCCCCACGCGCAGCGAATTCCAGCGCGACCGCGACCGGATCGTCCATTCCACCGCCTTCCGGCGGCTCGCCCACAAGACGCAGGTCTTCGTGCCGCTGAGCAGCGATCACTTCAGGACCCGGCTGACGCATACGATCGAGGTGGCGCAGATCGCCCGCGCGCTCTCTCGGGGCCTCGGGCTCGACGACGATCTGGCGGAGGCGCTGGCGCTGGCCCACGACCTCGGCCACACCCCTTTCGGCCATGTCGGCGAGGACGCGCTGGACGCGCTGATGCGCGACCACGGCGGCTTCGATCACAATGCGCAGGCGCTCCGGCTGGTGACGCGGCTCGAGCGCCGCTACGCGCGCTTCGACGGTCTCAACCTGACCTGGGAGACGCTGGAAGGGCTGGTCAAGCACAATGGCCCGCTGCTGACGCCTGAGGGCCGGCCAACCGCAAAATTCGCGCGGCGTGGCGTGCCGCGGCCGATCCTCGAATTCGACGCGGAGTGCGCTGCGTCCATCGGCGCGCTCGGGCTCGCCACCTACGCCAGCGCGGAGGCGCAGGCGGCGGCCATCGCCGACGACATCGCCTATGACGCGCACGACATCGACGACGGGCTTCGCGCGGGCCTGTTCGAGCTCGACGACCTCAGGACCGCCTCGCCCTTCGTCGATGAGCTACTGCGCGAGATCGAACAGGCCTATGGCGCGCTGGAGCGGGCGCGCGTGATCCACGAACTCGGCCGGCGCATCATCACGCGCTTCATCGAGGATGCTCTCAACGAAAGCGCGCGGCGGATCGCGGCCAGCGGCGCGCAGAGCGCGGCGGAAATCCGCTCGGCCGGCCGGCAGGTGGTGGCCTTCTCGGAAGCGATGGCCGCGGCGGACCGCTCGATCAAGACCTTCCTTTTCACGGCCATGTATCGCCACCCCGAGGTGATGCGCGTGCGCGAGAAGGCGTCGTCGATCGTCGAGGGCCTGTTTCCGCTGTTCCTCTCCGACCCCCGGGCCATGCCGCTCGAGTGGGACGGCGCCTATCGCGGGGCGCGCGACGATTCCGCGCGCGCCCGCGTCGTGGCGGACTATATTGCGGGCATGACCGACCGCTACGCGCTGAACGAATACAGGCGTCTGATCGACGTCAGCATGGACCTCGCATGAGCCGGCCCGCGCTCGACGACCTCATCGCCGGCGTGGAGCTGCAGGGCAGCGCCATCGCGCTGCTCGACTACAATGCGATGGCGCGGCGGCTGACGCTTCGGTTCACGCCTGCCGAGGCGCAGGACGGCGCCATCGTCACGCTGATCTTCGACAGCGTCGTCGGCGTTCACTGCGAGCCGCAGGATGCGCTGCGCCCACTCGCGGCGGAAGAAGGCGCGACCATCGACCGGCTCGACGCCAAGCGCCGCAAGGCCGGCGAGACGGAGATCACGCTGGTCTACCTGCGCGGCGAAACGAAAGCGGCCTGCGTGGTCAGCTTCAGCGCACTGGCGGGACGATGGCTCGGCTGAGCCGGATCACAGCGAATAGCCGCCGGCCTTCTGAGCCTTCTCCTGCCCCAGCGCGACCAGCGC
>CAMFKC010000189.1 GCA_945956975.1 uncultured Methylocystaceae bacterium
GTCGAGCCGCGAACCGTCGGCCGCCTGGGCGGAAACGCGCAGATGATCCTCGCCGACCGGCATCACGTTGAGGATGCGATGGCGCGGCAGGACGAACACCGGCTCCGGCGCGCCCGCGCCGAAAGGCCCCGCGGCGGCGACCGCATTGACGAGGTCGCGCGTGGCGCCCGAGGCCGTGACCGCCGAATCGACGAAAAGCGCATCGCGGTCTCGCGCCGCGGCGACCTTCGTCGCCAGCTTCTCCTCCAGGAAGGCGCGGAACTCGCCGAGCCGCTCCCGCTGGATGGTGATTCCCGCCGCCATGGCGTGGCCGCCGCCCTTGACGAGAATGCCGCTCTCGACCGCCTGCCGCACGGCCGAGCCGAGATCGACGCCCGCGATCGAGCGGCCCGACCCCGTGCCGGTCTTGCCTGTGAGCGCAATGGCGAAGGCGGGGCGCTGAAATTTCTCTTTCAGCCGCGAGGCGACGAGGCCGACGATTCCGGGGCTCCAGTCCTCGCCCGCCACCACGACCGCTGCGCCCTCCCCGCTGCTCCCCAGCGCGAGGTCGGCCTCGGCCTGCGCGGCCTCGACGGTGGCAAGTTCGATGGCGCGGCGCTCGTGGTTGAGGCGGTCGAGTTCGACGGCGATCCTTTCGGCCTCGCCGGGATCTTCGGTCAGCAGCAGCTTGGCCCCCAGCGCGGCGTCGCCGATCCGCCCGCCCGCATTGATGCGCGGCCCGAGCAGGAAGCCGAGATGCCAGGCCTGCGGCGGACCGACGAGGCGCGCGACGTCCATCAGCGAGGCGAGCCCGCGCCGACCGCGCGACCGCAGGACGGCCAGGCCCTTCACGACGAAGGCGCGGTTGAGGCCGGTCAGCGGCGCGACGTCGGCGACGGTCGCGAGCGCGACGAGGTCGAGATGATGCAGAAGGTCCGGCGCAGGGCGCTCCGCCGTCCAGAAGCCCATCGATCGCAGCGCGCGGTTGAGGCCGACCAGCGCCATGAAGACGACGCCCGCCGCGCACAGCGCGCCGAGGCCCGAAAGATCGTCCTGCCGGTTCGGGTTCACGACGAGCGCGTCCGGCAGCACTTCCGGCGCCTGGTGATGGTCCAGCACGATCACGTCCATGCCGAGCGCCTTCGCGCCGGCCAGCACCTCATGCGAGGTCGTGCCGCAATCGACCGTGACGAGGAGGCCCGCGCCCGCCACGCGCAGCTCCTTGATGGCCTCGGCATTGGGGCCGTAGCCTTCGAAAATGCGGTCGGGAATGCGCACGAGGCGCGCGACGCCGCAGGCGTCGAGAAAGCCCGCGAGCAGCGCGGCCGAGCAGGCGCCGTCCACATCGTAGTCGCCGAAGATGGCGACGGTCTCTCTCTGCGTGACGGCCTGCGATAGGCGTTCGACGGCGGCGTCCATGTCCTGCATGACCGAGGGGTCCGGCATGAGGGCGCGGATGGTGGGATCGAGATAGGCGGGCGCCTCGTCGATGCTCACCCCCCTGCCCGCCAGCACGCGGGCAAGAATGTCGGACAGGCCATGACGCTGCACG
Source organism: uncultured Methylocystaceae bacterium (assembly GCA_945956975.1). Lineage (GTDB taxonomy): Bacteria > Pseudomonadota > Alphaproteobacteria > Rhizobiales > Beijerinckiaceae > JAJXWB01. Next base: position 1,532 of record CAMFKC010000189.1, read on the forward strand.
ATGGCGAGCGCGCGCTGCTCGCCCGCAATGTCGAGCCGCGGCCGCCCCGGGCGGTCGAGGAACAGTCGGAGGTTGGGATCGGTCACGGCCAGCTTCTAATGTCGTCCCCAGCCGCAAGCAGAGCGATCGTCAAAATTTTTCATGTCCAGCACAATCTCGGCAAACGGCTAGGGGCCGGGCAGTTTCGGGGTTGAGCGCCTTCGTGAACGCCCTGGGCGCTTAGGCGATGTCTGCGTAACAGACTTGCTTTCAACCCAAGCCATTGCCCTATTCCATGCGACTTCCGCAGTAGCTTCTGCAAATCTAACGATGGTGTCTTGTGTTTCTTTCCGTCTCAAAAATTCCACGGCACTCTCGGTAAGCCTTGAAACTATCGACGTTTCGATCGTTTGTTGGTCCGCAGACTTGCCGCTTGGGAGAAGATATTGGACATTTGCTGCGAATTCGGGCTCCAGCCAGAGCGCAACAGTTTTCCAACCAACCGCACTCAGTTCGTAGCCGCAGCCCTCGTCAATATGTGAGGAGCCTTCGCGGCTAGCCGATGACAACGAAATTAGTGCGCTGGAATTTAAACTGCACTTTGGGCAGCGCAGTCGTGCGACCCGCTTTGAGTTGAGTACGCGGTCTCCCTTCCGGACTTCCGAGCACGCAACCACGATCAATGCCGCCGACTTCTGTCGGCAATGCGGGCAAACATCTGCTAGTGTCGTCATCTTGGTTACCAATGAAAACGACAGCATATCACACAGTTATTCTTGTTACTGTGGTGTTCGCACCGTTTGAAACCGCATCAAATAATCACCCCGCCGTATCGATCGCGATCGCCCGCTGCAACGCGGGCCGCGCGTGGCATCTCTCCAGATAGGCCGTGAACGCCGGGCGCGGCTCGACGATCTTGAAGCGCTCGACGCCGAACAGGAGGTCGCAGCCGATCATCACGTCGGCGGCGGAGAACTTCTCGCCGAGGATCCACGGGCCCTTGTCCAGCGCGACCTCCAGCGCGTCGAAGACCCGCTTGAAATCGCCCCATCCCGCCGCCGTGGTCGGCAGCTCGATATTGGTGAATTTCTGGGTGAAGGCCGGCTCGATGCAGCCCGGCGCGAAAAACAGCCAGTGGAAATAGCGGCCACGCAGGGGATCGCCGATCTGCGGCGCAAGCCCCGCCTCGGGGCAACGTTCGGCGATGTAGGCGCAGATGGCGGCGCTTTCGGCCAGTTGCGCAGCGCCGTCCTCGAAGGCCGGAACCTTGGCCATCGGGTTGATCCTGCGAAAGGCCGGATCGTTCTGGCCGCCGTTGCGGATGTCGACGAGCACGCGCTCGTAAGCGGCGCCAGCCTCCTCGAGCATCCAGAGCGTGCGCAGGCTGCGCGTGCCGGGCGCCCAATACAGTTTCATCATGCGACTCACTCCGCAACGGAATGAGAACATAATAGGAACATAGGAGCCTGTCTACTCAGTCCTTCATGGCGATCAGCAACACGCCGGCCAGGATCAGCGCGACGCCGGCCCAGTTCTTCCAGTTCAGCGCCTCGCCGAGAAACAGCACGCTGAAGATGGCGACGAGCACGACCGAGAGCTTGTCGACCGGCGCGACGCGCGCGGCGTCGCCGAGTTGCAGCGCCCGGAAATAGCAGAGCCACGAGGCGCCCGTGCCCAGCCCCGACAAGGCGAGGAAAAGCCAGGAGCGCGCCGGAATCGCGCCCGATGTCGCGAAACCGCCCGACAGCCACGCCACCAGGGCCGCCAGAGGCACGACGATCAGTGTGCGCAGGAGTGTCGCGAGACTCGAGTCGATTCCGGAAACGCCCATCTTGGCGAAGACGGCGGTCAGCGCGGCGAAGCCCGCGGAGCCGAGCGCCCAGAAAAACCAGGGCTGCGCGAACATCTGGGAAAAGTGGAGCATGGGACATCGATCCGTTGGTTTCGCCGGATTGTATCCCGCCGCACGACCGGCGACAGTCGGGTGCCGTGGCGCACCGACGGGCCGCGGCCTTGTGTCAGACTTGCCACATGTTCGGCAAAAGACTCGCACAACAGGCGTTTTCGCCGGTTTCAACCAGCCGTCCCGCGGCTAGACTGCCGCGGCGGCGGACGTGTCGGCGTCATGTCGTCGCGGCGGGGGATGCAATGCTTTTGAGGGATCGTGCAGGCGCGCGAAGGCGGCGTGCGGCAATCGGATGCGCCGGCGCGCTGGCGCTCGCGGCGTTCGGCGCGCCCGCGCGGGCGCAATCCATCGTCTCGGATCACACCGCGCTGCTGCCGCGTGTGCTCGCCAATCCCGCCGACAACGACGCCAATTTCGCCTATGCCCGCGCAGCGGTCGAAGCACGGGACTATGAGGCCGCGATCGTCGCGCTCGAACGCGCCCTGTTCTTCAATCCCAATCTCACGCGCGCAAAATACGAACTGGGCGCGCTCTACTATCGCCTCAAGTCATGGGACATGGCGCAGCATTATTTCGAGGATGCGCTGAAGGCGCCGGGTCTCGAGCCCGACTTGCGCGCGCGCATCGAGATCATGCTGCCCGCCGCCCGCAAGGAGCAGCAGCCGTCGCGCTTCTCGGGGGTGCTTCAGCTCGGCGCCGGCTACAGCTCCAACGTCCCGCTCGCGCCCGCCTACGGCTTCATCCGCGCCAATGGCGGCGATATTCCGAACCCCGGCCCGTATTACCAGCGCGGCGGCGCCAACCTGACCGCCCTCGGCGAAGTCCGGCACGTCTACGATTTCGAGAACCAGCGCGGCGACCTCTGGGAATCGCGTTTCGCGGGCATCGCCACTTCGCAATTCGCCTTCGGCGAGTTGAGTTCCGTGCTCGTGGAAGCAACGACCGGCCCGCGCCTCGCGCTGGCGCCCGAGGCCCTGCCCGGCGCGACGATCAGGCCCTATGTGGCGGCCTCCTACGCGACGCTGGCGCTCGGCCGCCTCGGTTCGTCGATCGGCGGCGGCGTCACGGCCCGCTTCCCGCTCGGCAATTCGTTCTACATCGAGCCCGGCTTCGACTGGCGCCATCTCGACATCGCCGCCACCAGCCGCTTCCTCGAAGTCGCGGCGACGCAGAACACCGGCAGCCAATGGACCGGCAGCCTCGCCGCGCAGTGGAGCGCAACGGACCGCCTCACTTTCGATGCGCGCGTGCTGTTCGGCCGCAATTCCTCGTTGACCAGCACGCTTACCTCCCGCCGCTTCGGGCTCGAGGCGTCGGCGCGCTACGAATTCGATCCGCCGTCGGACCTCATCGGCTGGCGTTGGTCGGTCACGCCCTTCGTCCGCTACACCGAGACGCGGTTCGACGCGGCCGACCTGTCGGTCGATCCCTTCGTCGCGCGCGTCGACCATCAGGTTCGGATCGGCTCGCAGTTCGACATGCCGATCACCAAGCTGTTCGGCGTGGCCGCGCTGGTTCAGTACACCCGCAACAATTCCAACCTGCCGAATTATCGCGCCAGCGCCTGGTCTGGTCTGATCGGCCCGACGCTGCGCTTCTAGAGGGGGATGCCATGACGATCCGCCCGATCCTGTGTGCCGCTTTCCTTGCTGCGATGGCAGGCGTCGCGACGCCGAATGCAGCCAGCGCGCAGAACGTCGGCAGCGTCGGCGCCGCGAATCAGGACGCGACCGGCCAGCCGCCAGGCGCCGCGGCGCGGGGCCTCGCGGTCGGCCTCGGCGTGGTGCAGCGCGAGCGCATCCGCACCAACGCGAATGGCTCCGCGCAAATCGCCTTCAAGGATTCCTCCGCCCTCAGCATCGGCCGCAATTCGGACGTCACCATCGACAAGTTCGTGTTCGATCCGGCGTCCGGCGCGGGCGAGATGACGACATCGATGACGCGCGGCGCGTTGCGTTTCGTCGGCGGCAAGGTCAGCCACGGCAATGGCGCCACGATCAAGACGCCGTCCGCCACCATCGGCGTGCGCGGCGGACTTGCGTCGATCGGCTACGGGCCCGACGGCCGGCTGCACGTGATTCATCACTACGGCGTCGTGACCGTCACGAACGGCGGCGGCGTGGTGCAGTTGATGCGCTCGGGCTTCGAGACCATCGTCACGGATTTCAACACCCCGCCGCTACCGCCGTCCCGCGTCGATCCGGCTTTCCTTGCGCAACTGGCGGCGCGCATGACCAGCCATTCGACGCAGCGTGGCGGCGTGAAGACGCCGCCGACGAACCAGGGCGCCACGCAGTTCGACATCGGCCTCAGCCGCATCGGCGGCGACACCCCGAATTTCGACCTGCCGGGAAC
>CAMFKC010000190.1 GCA_945956975.1 uncultured Methylocystaceae bacterium
CGCCTGCGCCCACGCTCGCGCCGGACCTTGTCGCCGCGGCGGCGCGCCGGCGCAGGCGATATTCCGCAACCAGCGCCGAAATGATCCACAGATTGACGCCCGCGACGATGGCAATGAGAAAGGCGGGAAGCGTCTTCGGGCTCGACGGCGACATGGGCGCCGAAGGCGGGCTGATCAGCATGGCGAGCGGCGCCGAGATCGGGTCCCGCCGCACGGTCTCGCGTGCTGCCTGCGCCTTTTCGTACGAGGCGCGCAGGGCCGCCGCCGCACGCTCGAGATCGTTCAGTTCCACCCGTTTGTCGCCGACCTTTGTGGTGGAAACCTCGAGCGTGTTGACCAGCTTCGCTGCAGCCCGTTCGGTTTCGCGCGCGCTTTTCAGCTCGCGTTCGGTCGCCAGCGCGATGCGTTGCTGCTCGGCGCGGATCTGCGCGCGCGTGGATTCCATCTGCTTCTGGATCGTCAGGTAGCTCGGATGGCGCGGGCCCAGCACCGATTGGGCGTAGGCTTCGTCCCGGGCGAGCGACGCATAGTCGGAGCGCAGCTTGTCGATGACGGTCGAGCGCAGGTCCTCGTTGACGGTTTGCGCGTCCACCCCGGCCGCCAGCGCCGCCTTGATCTGCGTGTAGCGCGACTCGACGTCGGCGCGCTTGCCCTGCGCGACGACGAGCGCGCTGTTGGCGTCCTTCAGGCGCTGCTCGGGCGAGCTGCGGCCATCGGACACCACGAGTTCGTTCTTCTCGCGATAGTCCTGTGCCTTGCGTTCGGCGGCGTCGACGCGGGCGCGCAGGTCCTTCAGCTTGCGGTCGATGCCCTCGCGCTCACGGTCCGAAATGTCGTCGGTGAACTGGTTCTTGGCCGCGAGATAGGCGTCGGCGAGCGATTGGGCGATGGCGATCGCCTGCTGGCGCGTGCGCCCCTTCACCTCGATGTCGATAACGTAATTGCGTTCGCTGCGCTTCATCGAAACCGATTTTTCGAGCGCCTCCGCAGCCGCCTGGCGCCGCAGGTCCGAGGAACCGTTAGAGGGTCCGCGCAACGCCTCGAGAAGGGAGCCGATGAGACCCGGCCGCTGGTCGGCGAGATGCTGCTCGTCCACGACCTTGAGCAGCACCGGCAGCGAGGTGATCAGGCGCATCTGGCTTTCGACCAGCGCCGGGTCCGGGTTTTGCGGCATGGGCGGCGCATCGACGCCCGCCGGCACACGTTCGCGCGGATCGATCAGCATCGACATGGTGGCGGTGTAGGTGGTCGGCGCCAGCAGCGCGTAGCCGAGCGCAAGCGCCAGCGTGAGGGCGAGGCAGGGAATGAGCAGGCGCAGGCGCGAAAGAACGGCCCGCGTCGTCTCGCCGATATCGAGCGAAGGCGCGCCTTCGGACACGGCCGCGGGCGGCGGCCGGTCGAACGCTCCATAACCTTCAGCCTGCGAGGCCATACGGATTTTACGCTTTCGCTTGTCGATCGCCGCACGGCGGCCGATCAAGCGGCCAACCCATTCGCTCGAAAGCTAAATGTTTATGGTTACGAATTGCTTAGGATCGCTCTGGTCCCTGCAAGCTGGACCTTCGCTAAATCAACAGCTTAGACGCGGCGTTTACTTTTTTGCGCCGCGCGTCCGCGCCTCGAACGCCTGGATCATGGCCGCCCGCAGCGGCTTGGGGCGAAATTCGTCGTCGAACGGCAGGGGCCGTGGCTTGCGGCCGAGCCCGATCAGGCGCTTCCGGGCGACCTCCCGGTACCAGCTGTATCTGTCCGACAATTGCCATGTGACGACCAGCTTGACCGCCGGCGACGCCAGTACGTTTGCCAGAAATTCGCCCGCCAAAGCGGCGACGGCCGCGTCGCGCTCGGCCGTCTCGCTCGGGAAGGCAGCGTCGTTGACGTCGAACTCGCTGATATAGACCTCGAGCCCCTTCGCGCCGAAGCCGTCGACGTAGGTGCGGAAATCCGGGTAGTTGCGCGGGAATTCCGATTGCAGATGAGATTGCAGTCCGATTGCGTGCAAGGGCGCGCCGCTGTCGCGCAGGCGGTCGACGAGCCCGCGCAGCAGCGGCCGGATCGAGCGTCCCCAGTCGCCGTCGTTGTCGCACTGCGCCTCGTTCAGGGTCAGCTTCGCCTTCGGATCGACCGAGGCTGCGCGGCGAAAGGCGCGCTCGACATAGGCGGAGCCCATGGCCGCAAACCAGGGGCCGTCCCGCCAGCCGCCGGCCTTGCGATCCATCGGCCAGAAGGGCTCGTTGACGACATCCCACGAATGCAATTGGCCGGCGTATCGGCCGACGACGCGTTCGATGTGCTCGTCGAAGACGCGCTCGATCTCGCGCGACGAGAGCTTTTTCAGCCACGCGGGCGCGTTGTCGTTCCAGATCAGCGTATGGCCGCGGACGAGTTTCCCGTCGGCCCTGGCGGCTTCGACGATCGCGTCCGCCGGACGGAAGTTCCAGATATCGGGCGCGGGCCGCAGCCAGTCGAATTTCAGCGCGACATCGGAGACATACATCCGAGTCTCGCGCCGGTAGAGATCGAGATAGGCGGAATTGTCGAAGGCGGCCGAATCGATCGAAGCGCCGAAGATCAGACCGGCGCGCGCGGCCGCCGACGCCAATGTTTCGGGCCCGGCGGCGTGCGCGGGCGTGAGCGCGCTCGCCGCGGCGCCGGTCAGGAGAGCGCGGCGCGAAATCATATACCGCCCTTTTGTTGCGGCCCGACGGCGTCGATGAATTCGAAACCGCCGCCGAGGTTGAGCGTGTGAACGCCGTCGGGCGGCGCGCCGGGCGGGGGGCGGAGCCTCATCGCAACGGTCTGGCGGAAAGCCTCGGCGCTCACATGGTCGATGCGGCAGAGCGCAAGGCCTGCGCCATAGCCACCGACGCAATCCTGCGCCGGCCGCCACAGGGCGCCGCCGATCGACTGCACCAGGCCCGCAGGACGGGCGCACGAGGCGTCGACGAGAACCGGCGCGTCGCCGCAGCGCGTCCATGGCCCAAGCGGATCGGGCGCGGCGAAAAGCGACAGGCAGTCCCAGCTCGACCCGCCGTCCTCCGTCACCGTCGCAGTCATCCACCAGCGCCCATCGGCCTCGAACGGCGTCGCGTCCGAGATTGCGAGGCCCTCGATCAGCGTGCGGTCGAGCGTCCAGCGATCGGGAAAACGCTCGGCGCGATAGAGATCGAGCCGGTCGCCGGAGGAAGATTCCGGCATCATCCAGATCTCGCCGGCGTGCCGGAACACGAGGGGATAGGAGAGATGGCAATCCGCCTCGAGCACGATGCGCGGCGTTTCGATCCGGCCGGCGCCATCGACTGCCGCGACGGAGATCACCGCCTTGCCCGTCGCGTAAGGATATTCCTCGCAAAACAGGTAGAGACGGCCTTCGTGCTCGAAGGGAAAGGGGTCGGCGTAGTAACGCCGGCGATCGTCGGCGAGCCACGTCCAGGCGCCCTCGCCCCAGGACTGCCGCTCCAAGACGCCGGCGCCGTCGAGCGGCCGCCAGCCAACGCGCCAGTGGCCTTCGTGCGCCGTGAGGCGGGCGAGCCGCGCTTTCACACGTCCCGCAAGCGCGCCGACCGCGAAGCCGGCCGGTCCGCGACCGGCGACGAAGCGCGCGGGCGCGCGCAATTCGCCATTCCGGATCTGGCGCAGGGCGGTCGGCGCCAGAGTGAGAATGCGCGCGGCGATTGCTTCCCGCCCCGCGCGCAGCGACCACGGACGTTCGTTGGCCGGCAAGCCATCGGCGAGAATTTCAAACCCGTCGTCCCGCACGCGCGCGATCGACAGGCGCGGCATGCGGCCATCGAGCAGCGCCGCATCGCGCGCCGCAGCGCCCGGCGCGCCGTCGTAGAGCGGCGCGAGCGCGCCCAAAGCCGGCGTATCCGCGCCGGTGAGATCGAGCGGGATCGCGTCACGCGCCGCCAAAGCGACTTGAGGTGCTCCCTCCGTGATCTTCGCGCAAAGACCGCCGCCCCGCGCGCCGTAGAGCAGGCTTTCCAGATCCTCGCACAGGCGCAGACCAAGCGGCATCGCAGGGCCCGGCGCGCCGGCGATCTCGACGCGCGCGCCGGCGGCCTCCAGCTTCGTGCGCAACGCGAGATGCCAGCGCTGAAGTTCGCCTTGCGGCACGAGGAGTCGCACTGCGCTCATGCCGCTCGTTTCCCATGGCTGGCCCGATCGCCTAAAACGCAGCGATCACGGACCCAAACGCGATTCGAGCGATGACGCCCCGCAGACTGCTGTTCTACACGCATGCGCTGGTCGGCGGCGGGGCCGAGCGCGTCTGGGCGCGGCTTGCGGCGGGCTTCGCGGCGCGTGGCGACAGCGTCGATTTCGTCGTGGACTTCGAGGCTCGGGAAAATCTCGCCGCCCTCGGGAAGGCCGCGCGGCTGATCGTGCTGCCCAAGGGCCATGGCGCCGCGACCTTCGCGCTGGCGCGGCATCTCAAACGCACGCGGCCGCATGCGAGCCTCTCTGCGATTTCCGTCTCCAACCTGAAGCACGCCGCCGCCGCTGCGCTTGCCGGGCGGCGCGACCGCGCGATCCTGAGCTATCACGGCTTCTACGAAAGCGAACAGGAGCGGCTGAGCAATATCGGCTATCGCCTCACGCGGCCGCTGTCCGCGGCCACCGCAGCGACTGTCGCCGTCTCCGAAAGCCTGCGCGCCGATCTGGTCGACCGGTTCGATGTCGCGCCAGACCGCGCCATCATGCTGCACAATCCCGCCGCGCCAGATCCGTTTCCCGCGAGCGTCTCGGCCGAAGCCCTCGCGGCCCGCGCGCCGCTGGTCGTCGCGATCGGACGCCTCGCGCCCGACAAGGATTTCGCGAATTTGCTGCGCGCTTTTGCCCAGATGAACACGCCGGGCGCGCGGCTGCGCATTCTCGGCGAAGGGCCGCTGCGCGCGGAACTGACGGCGCTCGCCCACCAGCTGGGGCTCGCCGGACGCGTCGACCTGCCGGGCTATGTGCCCGATGTGAGCGCCGAACTGGCGCAGGCGCGATGTTTCGCGCTGTCGTCGCGCAAGGAATCCTTTGGTCTGGCCTGCGTCGAAGCGCTCGCCTGCGGCTTGCCCTGCGTCGTCACGGCCTGCGGCGGCCCGCAGGAAATCATCGATGGGCCGGACCTCGGCGCTGTCGTTCCGGTCGCGGATGCGGATGCGCTCGCCCGCGCGCTGGACGCCGCGCTCGCCACGCCCGGCGACCCCACGCCGCGACAGGCGCGGGCGCGCGACTACACGCTCGAGGGCGCCCTGAACCGGTACGACGAACTGATCGCGCGCGTCATGGCGCATGCGCGCTCTCCAGCCTGACTTCGTGCGCCGGCGCGCTTTCCTCAGACAGATGCTCCGCGAGCCGGACTGCCAAGGCGATGATCGAGAGTGTGGGATTGGCCTGGCTCGACGTGCAGAAAACGGCTGAGCTCGCCACGAACAGGTTCGGCGCATCGAAGCAGCGCAGGTTGCGATCGACCACGCCTTCGCTGCGCGTCGCGCCCATTCGCGCAGTGCCAATCTGATGCGTGCCATGCGACATGCGCGCGATCACGGCCTCGACGTTCTCTTCGCGGGGCTGGCGATAATGGACTTCAGCGATGTTGGAGCGCACGAGCCAGTCAGCCAGATGCTCATGCGCGCTCACGACCGCCTCGGCGTCCGAACGCGCGAAGCGCAGGTCGACGCGCAGGCGCGGGGCGCCGAGGCGATCGGTCGCGTCCGATAGCGTCACGCGGCTGTCGGCGCGCGGGCTCTGTTCGCAATGATACGAGAGACCGTAGCGCAT